>JAWWCH010000105.1:0-6430 GCA_033720575.1 Marinirhabdus sp. | reverse complement strand
CCATCAAAAAAGGGCATAAGCTTCAAATTCAAGTGCAGAGTACATGGTTCCCGTACATCGATATCAATCCGCAGACGTATGTTGAAAACATATTTTATGCCGAAGAAAGTGATTTTAAAAAGCAGACGCATCGTGTCTACAACGACTCGTCGATAGAATTTCAGGTACTAAAGGATCAATAATACGGAGAAAAAAAAGCGTCCCAAAAAAATTGAGACGCTCATAACAAACCTAACTTAGTAAATTTTTGTTGCGCCAAGTCATCTTTTTATCCCCACAAAAAGACTATATGGTGCAATTCACTAATTCAGGTATAAAGATAATTTGAAAGTGACCATTTTCCAATACGTATTTACACGTATTTTGAAAAAACATAAGAAAGTTCTTACTTCATCAGCAATTGCATTCATATTAAATCTGATATCGTTAGTTTTGTTGGGCTACAATACTTCAAATTTTAAGCAACAGGTTCATTTTGAAATACGTCATTTTACATAGTTTTTTATTGCTACTCATCATTGGCGTAATGGATGTACAAAGCCAAGAATTGCCTCCTATACTAAACTACAAACCCAGTGATTATTTGGCCGGAAATCAGAATTGGGCATTAACGCAAGACAAAAACAACATTATCTATATTGCCAATAACGATGGGCTCCTTGAGTTCAACGGAGAGCGATGGAATATATATCCGGCACCCAATAAATCAATAGTACGTTCGGTGTTGGCCGTAGATGACCTAGTGTATTCGGGCTGTTATATGGACTTCGGCTACTGGGAAGAGACGCCAGAACGGTTACGAAAATACCATTCGTTGTCTGATTCACTTGGAATACAATTGTTGGAGGACGAGCAGTTTTGGAATATTCTTACCTATCAGGAATGGGTTTTATTCCAATCGCTAAACAGGATTTACTTCTACAATACGCTCAATGAGAGTGTTCGGTTTATAGAATCCAACGACATCATAAATAAAATGTTCAGTCTGGGAGATGAAATATATTATCAGGTATTAAATCAGGGGCTATTCAGCATAGAAAAAGGGCAGGGGCAACTATTGTCTGATGCTGCGGTGTTCAAAGATGATATCATCACTTCCCTTTTTGAACGAGAAGGCCAAATTTTTGTAGTCACAAGAGAGAATGGTATTTTTTATCTATCCAACAATCAAGCTAATGTGTGGAGAATAAGTGCTGCCGAAACGCTTGAAAAAATCAGTGTGTATACAAGCTTGTTGGCACAGAATCGAAACCTCATATTAGGCACCATCGCAAACGGAATTTATATTCTTTCTCCTCAAGGAGATATTATCAATCATATCTATCAGGTAAACGGACTGAACGACAATACGGCGCTATCGTTGTTCCAAGATGCCAATAGGAATATATGGATTGGTTTGGACAACGGCGTAGACTGTGTGAACTTAAACACCCCTTTTTCTAATTATACCGATCGTAATGGAAGGATAGGAACGGTGTACACAGCAATCCATAAAGATGACTTTCTGTATCTGGGTACCAACCAAGGACTTTTTTACAGAGTCTTCAATTCTGATCAAGCGTTTCAATTCATAGAAGGTACCGAAGGACAAGTGTGGAGCCTTACTGAGATTGACGATACGTTATTTTGCGGTCATAACTCAGGTACCTTTGTCGTCAAGGGTACCGATGTCCAGCTAATATCCAAGGTTATGGGTACTTGGGGGGTTAAACGAATTCCCAATAATCCAAATCTACTGTTACAGGGGAATTATGACGGTCTACATATCCTTGAAAAGCAACAAGATAATTGGCGACTGCGAAATAAATTGGAAGGATTTGATATAGCGTCAAAGCATTTTGAGATTTCCAATACAAACGAGATTTTGGTGAGCCATGAGTACAAAGGCGTTTACCGAATTACACCCTCCGATGATTTTTATAAACTCGACAATTATGTACAATTAACTTCGGTAGAGAAGGGGGCGGCATCCGGACTCATAAAATTTGACGGTCGCATTCTTTATGCAAATGAAAACGGAGTCTTTTACTATAACGATGCTGATAGCACCTTCAAAAAGGAAGCTAAATTATCTACAATCATTTCAGAAGACCAATATATATCAGGTGCCATGGTGGCTCAAGAAAATGATAAACTTTGGTTGTTCACTCAAAATTATATCAACTACGTCACCAAAGATAAAATCAACAATACCTATCAAATTCAAAAAATTCCAATAAAGGAAACGTTGCGGGACCAGATGCGTGGTTACGAAAATATCGCTTCTATTTCTGAGAACACATATTTGCTGGGAACCTCATCAGGGTATTTGCTCATGGATCTAGAGCCCGAAGCAGAAAATACATATGCGGTTTCCATCAATTCCATAGTGGCTGGAACCTCAGCAGAAGATGCAAAGGCTATCAACTTTCAGAGAGGAATGTTTAAACCCAATCAGAATTACATCCAGTTTCATTTTGGCGTTCCGATTTATCAGAAATATTTACAAACCGAATACCAATATCGACTGCTAAAGGATGGCGTTGGAGATTGGGTAGATTGGACTTCCAAGGCTGCGGTGGCCTTTCAAAATTTAGGATATGGAAATTATGCTTTTGAAGTAAAAGCGAAGGTGAATAACCGCTCGCAGGCAAATCCTGCCTCGTATTCTTTCGAAGTAGATAAGCCGTGGTATGTCACAAACGTAGCCATCATGTTCTATGTTTTGGGCGGAATATTGCTGTTTTTTGCCATAAACACCTTGTATTCCTCCTATTTCAAGAAGCAAAGTGAACGATTGTTGGCCCAGCGCACTCGAGAGTTAAAACTGAAAGAACTTGAATCGCAAAAGGAAATCATTCAGTTAAAAAATGAAAGCCTTAATCAAGACATTTCAGCTAGAAACAGAGAATTGGCAGTATCTACCATGAGTACCATCAAAAAGAATGAGGCACTCAATTCCATAAAAGTGGCCTTAAAGAAAATTCCAAGCTCCAAGGAAGTCGAGAACGTAGTGAAGCTCATTGATGAGACCATGAACGATATAAAGGACTGGAAGTACTTTGAAGAAGCGTTCAATTCTGCCGATAAGAACTTCTTTAAAAAAGTAAAGGAAAAACACCCGGAATTGACCGCCAACGATCTCCGATTATGCGTCTATCTACGATTAAATTTGTCTTCTAAAGAAATTGCACCTCTATTGAACATCTCAACACGTAGTGTCGAAATTAAGCGATATAGGCTTCGGAAGAAAATTGACTTGAACAAAGAAGTAAAGCTCAATGATTATTTTATGAACCTATAAATACCTCAACATTCGATAAAATCACCTCAACATTACCACAACATTTGTGTTTGTTTCCAAATTGTTTCCAAAAAGTTTATGAATTATTAACAAATACTAATTATCCTGTAAAGCCTTGTTAAATAAGGACATGTAGAGTTTGTTTATAATTGTTTCTTTCTAAAATTGAATAGTGTATGTTTTTTGTAGAGGTAATTTTAACACAACATTGAGAGCTTAGGGCATAAATTGCGTTCAAATAATGAACGTCAATGAGATACTTTAAAATACTTGGGATCATTTTAGTTTTTGTGCAATTCAGTTTTGCACAGAATTCTCAGCTCACCGGAACGGTGATCGATGGAACGACCAACCTTCCCTTAGTTGGAGCTACCATTTTCCAAAAGGGTACGACTAACGGCACTACTTCCGATTTTGATGGAAACTTTACGCTTTCAAATATTTCAGAAGGAGATACCGTGGTGATATCCTATCTCGGATTTACCACGCAAGAAAAAATAATAGCCGACTTTTCACCTATTACTATTGTTTTGCAAGAAGACGCAGCTGCCCTAGATGAGGTCGTGATTGTTGGGTATGGAACACAACGCAAAAAGGAGATTACCGGAGCTGTCTCAGTGATCAGTGCTGAAACCATTGAAGACCTAAAACCGGTTCGAATTGAACAGGCCATACAAGGTCAGGTATCGGGGGTTCAGATTACATCTGGGTCTGGAGCGCCGGGAGCAGGTCTAAATATCAACATTCGAGGGATTTCTACCAATGGTGATAATAGACCTCTAATACTATTGGATGGAAACGTGATTGAAGACCTGAGTGTCGTAAATCCATCTACCATCGAGTCTATCAATGTTTTAAAGGATGCAACTGCGGGTATTTACGGAGTGCGTGCCGCAAATGGTGTGATTTTGATTACTACCAAAAATGGATCTTATAATTCAGATATTAAATTCGACTTCAAATCATACTACGGTTTTCAGGAAACAACGCGTCAAATTCCGGTACTTAACGCAACCGAATACGCCCTTTTAGTGAATGAGGCCAGAACCAATGGGGGTCAGGCGCCACTGTTTACGAATATATCTGAACTAGGTCGCGGTACAGACTGGCAGGGAGAAGTTTTTGAAACGGCTCCTATATATAATGCAGACTTGACCATTTCAGGGGGTACAGAGAATTCAAGAACCTCGTTTACCGTAGGCTACTTATCGCAAGATGGTATCGTTGGCGGAGATAAATCGAATTTCAACCGTTTTAACACGAACCTAGCTTATGATCTTAAGTTTCTAAAGAACTTCAAATTCAGTTCATCTGTAATCTACTCTGGAACTGAAAGACGTTCCCTTTTGGAAAATGCAATTGGCTCGGTATTGTATAATGCATTGAACAACGCCCCTACATTCGAAATACGTGATGAGAATGGCGATTTTACCTTAGCTGAGGGATTGGGTAATGAAGTAATCAACCCGTTAGCGCAGATTGAAAACACATCGAATAGAACCAGAGTCCGTAGATTAAGTGGAAGTTTTGGGTTGAATTATAGCTTTCTAGAGCATTTTGAAATTGAAAGTAGAATTCAAGCAAACTACTCTGAAGTGCTCGGATTCGGGTTTTCACCGGTCGCGTTTTATGGTTCAGGAAAAGTATTCAACATTGAGCGTAATAGCGTTACCGAATCTCAAAATATCTTTCGTGATTATACCTTCGATACCTTTGCCACCTATTCCAATTCATTTGCCGAAAAACACAATTTAAACGTCACCTTAGGTACTTCTATTTTTCAAACTACGGGACGCTTTAATTCGTCCACAGGTTTTGATATCCCTGGAAATAGTGCCGACTTCGCCTCTATTGAGAATGCTTCGGACGTTATGGACAATTTTATCAACGGCGGAGACAGTTTCGACGCTAGATTGCTCTCATACTTCGCAAGAGTACAATATGATTTCAAAGGTAAATATTTGCTCTCAGGAGTTGTACGTAGAGATGGATCCACCAAATTCGGACCAGAAAATAAATTCGGAATCTTCCCATCTGCTTCTGCCGGTTGGATTCTTTCCGAAGAGAACTTTCTCTCAGACAGCACTATTTTTGACTTTCTGAAATTACGGGCCTCCTATGGTATTATCGGGAACGACCGAATTCCTGATTTTAGATTTGAATCATTGCTGAATGGAGAAGGAGAGTATGTGATCGATAACGAGTTGGTTTTCGGTACGGCTATCGGAGCACTCTCTAATCCTGAGATTAAATGGGAAGAACAAAAAACGTTTGACGTCGGTGTTGATGCCAAATTCTTGAACAATAAATTAGATGTAACTGTAGATTATTTTAACCGTCGTACCGACGACCTTCTCATCACTGCTCCAGTTTCTGGAATCTTGGGTAGTGAAGCACCGGGCTCTGCTCCGCCAGTAGTAAACGCGGGAACCGTTGAAAATAAAGGATTTGAACTTAGCGTGTCGTATCGAAACACGGTTTCAGATAAATTCCGTTATAACGTAGGATTCAATGCAACTACCCTAGAAAACGAAGTTATTTTCGTGAATAGCGAAAATGCTTTTATCCCCGGGGGTAGCTTCGGGATTGGGCAAGACTTCCCATCGCGTATGGAAGCAGGCTTCCCAATCGGTTATTTCTATGGGTTGAAGACCGACGGGATTTTCCAGAACACTTCTGAAATCGAAGCCCATGCCGTTCAAGACGGTGCACAGCCGGGGGATATCCGATTTGTTGACGTAAACGGCGACGGACTCATAGACAGCAACGATAGAACCAATATTGGCGATCCTATTCCAGACGTTACCCTGGGTATGAACATCGGATTTACCGTTGGGAACTGGGACTTCTTAGCGTATGCATTCTCAAGTATCGGAAATGATATCGTGAGAAATTACGAACGTTTCCAACCGCTTACCAATCGCTCGGTGAATTATCTTGATCGTTGGACAGGGGAAGGATCTACCAATACAGACCCAAGAGTAACTACCTCTGCCACCTCAAACACATTGTTCTCAGATTACTTCGTTGAAGATGGATCTTTTGTGCGTCTTCAAAATGTGCAACTAGGTTATACCTTTTCTGATGCAACGTTTGAAAATAGCCAAATCAATGGCCTTCGATTATATGTATCTGCTAGTAACCTGG
>JAWWCH010000104.1:0-6509 GCA_033720575.1 Marinirhabdus sp. | reverse complement strand
GCATCCAACGATTCTTTTTCAATGGTAAAATCGAGCTGTGTGGCAAATCGAATGGCGCGCAGCATTCGCAGTGGATCGTCACTATACGTAATGTCTGGGTTGAGTGGCGTCCGAATCATTTTCTTCTGCAGGTCTTCTACACCATCAAACGGATCGAGAAGATCGCCATACGTTGCTTCGTTTAGGCTCAGTGCCAAGGCATTTATGGTGAAGTCACGTCTATTTTGGTCGTCTTTCAAGGTACCATTTTCAACAGAAGGATTTCTACTGTTTTCGGAATACGATTCTTTACGGGCACCTACAAATTCGAGTTCGATCCCACCTGTTTTTAACATAGCGGTTCCGTAGGTTTTAAAAACAGACACTTTGGGCGATCCTGGCAACAGTTTCGAAACTTCCTTTGCCAAATCGATGCCACTTCCTACGGCAACAATATCAATGTCTTTGGCAGTGCCCCGTTCTAGGATGTAATCACGTACGTAGCCGCCTATGACATAGGTTTCGAGTTGAAGGTTCTTGGCGGCAGCAGAGACTACCTTAAAAACCGGATTGGAAAGTGCAGATTTATAGTTTGAAGGCATAGCGTTTATTGCTATGGCAAAGGTACAACATCCCCTTTTTTCGGGCAACCTACGACCTTTGTTTTTTCTGCGCTACCGTGGCGTATTGAATATACTTCATGTCGTCTGCATTAAAACCTAGAAACAGGTTCACGAGCGTGGGTTTTAATGATTTTGATCCGTTGATTCCTTCATGTTCTAATACCTCGTAACCTGCATTTTCATACATTTTGAGAATGCTCTTTTTTGTAAAAAACCGCAGGTGTGTTCTATCCAGGATACCTTGATCCTCATAGTCCCATTCGCCTTTAAATAAAAGTTTAAAAAACGTTCTGAAGTAGCGTATATTGGGTATGGAACTGATGATTCGTCCCTTCTTAGTGAGTTTTTTCTGAACAGTCTCCAACACAGAATACGGATCAATTAAATGTTCCAACACATCATTAAAATAGATTACATCGAAATACGCATCGGGCAGTTTTTCAAGGGTGTTTTCTATGGAAGCAACATAGACGTTGTCTAATTTATCCACCGCCTGCTTACCAAAAGCCTCATAGGGCTCGATGCCCCAAACTTCTGCACCAGAGATTCGTTTTACCGCTGCACCGAATTGTTCGTTGCTACAACCTACATCTAAAACGGTTGCCACATTTTCAGGCAAGTATTTGAGCATTTCAGGCCGCTCATTTTCGTAATAGTCGTTTGGCTTATTTATGTAGTCTAGTCCGTCGGGTATGTTTTTCATGGTAGCTGTTTATTCTCTAATCACGGTTACACTGCCATCCAACGTAAGTTTGATGATGGCAGAAGGTTGTGCGCTTTTTGATTTTTGGTTGTGTTGTACTACATAGTCCACCCCGTTTTTGATGTCATCAGAAATCTCGGCAAAGGTTCGTGGCGTAGGTTTTCCGCTGATGTTGGCCGAGGTAGAAACGATGGGTTTTCGAAATTTGCGTATCAGGGTCTTACAAAATGGGTCTTTCGCTACCCGAATAGCAAGCGAGTTGTCTTCGGCAATTAAATTGGTGGCCACGCGAATGGGGTCGTCGTAAATGATGGTTGTGGGCTTTACCGCATATTTGAGGATGTCATAAGCCACTTCTGGGATTTCTTCTACAAATTGATTCAGCATCTTAAAGTCGTGCACCAAACAGATCAGCGCTTTACTTTCTACGCGTTTTTTGAGTGCGTATACTTTATCAACGGCATCTGCATTGGTTGCGTCACAACCAATGCCCCAAACGGTATCGGTGGGGTAGAGTATGAGGCCGCCACGTTTTAAGGTGGCCATTGCATTTTCTATATCGTTCTTCATAGGTCTATTTTGAAAATAAAATATCGTCTGATTTGTTGTTGTTCATCATACTTTCGAGGTAGCTCAGAAGCTCGTCTGAAGTGTTTTCCATGGCAATCTTATCACCATTCCGCACAAAGTGAGCCTGATTAAAATGAGGGGCAATCGTTTCTAGAAACTGCGCAACGTCTATATCTGCTACGTTTTGAAGATGATGCGGCACAAATTCGACATAAAGGAAGCGAACCTCAGACAAGGTTTTTTGCATGCCTTGAAGCGCTACATATTCGGCGCCTTCGATGTCCATGATAATTCCGTTAGCTTTTGGCAGTCCTTCGTCCTTGATATGGGCGTCTAAGGGAAGCATATCCACCGAAACTTCATTGGGCTGGTCATAGTTGTACAAAATGGAATCGGTAACGGGTTTAATTTTACTTCCGCCGGTATTCACGCTATTTTGATAAAAACGAACTACTTTTTTCTCATTTCCAACGGCTTTATGGAACAATTGCACATTGGTAAGTTTATTCAAACAAAGATTCATCTGCATAAACCAAAAGGTGTTCTCATTGGCTTCGTACCCAACTACCTGATTCACTTTTTTGGCAATAGGAACAAGCAAGGTGCCCACATGGGTGCCCACAATGTATATAGTGTCACTTGGTGTTACCGCGTCTAATAACAGATTGATTTCATCCATGTCCCATTTGCCCTTAAACCCTAATTCCTTTCCAATAGTAAGGTCTTCAACGGGCATGGATATCACTCCGTTTTCGGTTTCATACACCACACCTTTGGCAAACGGGCCTAAGATTTTTTTGCGCTTGAGCGATTTTTTGTTTCGGAAATAATATTTGAGCGTTTTGTTCATTGAAGGCAACGTTACTGGGACGAATCCCGAAAATTAATCTGCTGTTCGTGTTTTATGGATCGCGATACTTTGGCACCATGCCAAGCCACCGGCCATAGATAGCGTTTATTCTTCTTAAAGATAAGGGTTATCAGATAATACCACTGCATCATTTTATAATGGCTATTCGAATAATGTTTCTGAACCACATAGAAATGCGAGAGCAAAGCTTCTTTGTTGATGCGTTTTGAAATGCCCGAACTTTTGCTCATATAATGCTGAATTCTCGCTTCAGGCACTAAATACGTGTGTTTGTTGTTCTGTTCTAGGCGCTTGCATAGATCCATCTCCTCGAAATAAAGGAAGATGTTGGTGTCAAATCCGCCTATGGCTTCAAAGTCTGTTGTTCTAAAAAATAGCAGACAACCATTTACCCAATTCACCTTTAGGGGTTCTGTGTATTCTATTTTCCGCGTCGGATAAGTTTTGGGATCTTTCTTTTGCAAGTAGTTTCTTCCGAAGAGCAGACGCCAAAAATCCTTGTGATGATCGAATGAGGGAATGAAATTTCCATCTTGGTCGTAGTTCTGTGCGCTGCAAAGCGCCACAGCTGCATTTTGGTCCATATAGGTCTTCAAAATCCCGACGGTATCGTTCAGCAACAACGCATCATTATTGAGAAACATGAGATACTTTGCGTTTGCAAATTGTGCGCCCAGCATATTTCCACCGCCAAATCCGGTGTTGATCATGCTACGGTGCAAGGTGTAATTGGACTTCTCTGGGAATTGTGATTGCAGCTGTTTGAAATCATCCCATTCAGAATTGTTATCGATTACAACCACTTCATACGACAGCGCTTGGCTCGTTTGTTTTTCAATTGAAGCCAAGCAATCTAAGGTATAAAGAGCGGTGTTGTAGTTTATAATGATAATGGCGACATCGGTCATACTGCAAACTTAGTGTAAAATTGATTGATACACCTGAACAAACTCCTTCGCAGTCTGCTCCCAGTTGAAACGTTTCGCACGGGCCACATACCAGGTCTCATACTCGGTTTGGTGGTCGTAAAAGGTTTGCATCCCCTGTTTCACCACGTGGGCCATATAATCAGGGTCGTAGTGATCCCAGTAAAAACTTTGGTCGCCCCCGATCTCTGGAAGTGAGGTGTTGTTCGACAAAAATACGGGCTTTCCGAAGCGCATGGCTTCAATGGGTGGAATTCCGAAACCTTCTCGCAGGGATGGAAACACAAAGGCTTCGCAGTGGCTCAAATAATAGGCCTTGGCGGTATCCTCAATTTTACCAATTAGATGTACCCGGTCGTCCAGATGTAGTTCAGATACCAAGTCACGTAAACTATTGCCATAAAGACCCGCATTGTTTCCTGCCAATACCAAATGGTAGTCTGGCAAGTGGGGTAACATCTGCACCAAGGTTTTGAAGTTCTTTCTCGGACTGAAATCACCGATTGAGAACAAATATGGTTTTTGCGGCTTCACGGGAGGAACAAAGGCGTCATCTACCGAGGTGTCGGTGATGGTATTACCGTTGTAAATCACAAACTCAGGCACGTCTGGCACCTTGAAGTGCGCATGGGTGTCTTGCTTGGCAAACTCAGAAATATAGGTTATCGCCGACGCCCGTTTTAATTTCTTTTTGAACTGTTTTCTCCGTTTTTCTTGGAGCCCTTTAGAACCTTCTGTAGTAAAATGAATGTCGTGTACCGTGAGCAAATAGGGAATGGGATAAAAGGGTTCTATTTTAATGTTTTGGTTCAAACTGTGCCACAAATCGTATTTCTTTTTAATTCGGAAGGGTTTGTGACGGGTAATACTCTTGTATTTTCGATAGTTGAAGGTATCCCCAAATTCGGCCTTACTTGAAGGCACATCGGCCACATTCAGCGTAATCTGAAGTTCACCCAAATTCTGTTTGGCAAGCGCCTGTATCAGATGGTAGTTAAACTGACCAAAGCCTGTAAATGTATTCTTCAGATTATGTGCTTCCAAAAAAACCTCTTTCATACTAGTCAATTTTTCGATAGAGCAACCATAGATTTACATAGCGCTTAAAAACCGTAAAGGCACTCACATACGCTAAGATAAAGCCTTCTTTTCCATCCAGAAACCCCAAACGCACGATATACTGATGCCAAAATCGGTACCAGGGGCGTATTAAAAAATGAAAGAGCGTGGCTTTTTTCCCTTTGTCATACATCATCTGGGCCTGCAACGCACTATAGTTGTGTTGCTTTCGGGTGTAATCATCGAAGTTTTTATAGGTATAATGTGGAAGGGAATGTTGTAATTTACCGGTGGTTCCATCAATACTCAGGGTTTCATGCACTAAATTTCCATTATATTGACCCTGCGATCTTTTAAACAAACGCACCACCCAATCAGACTGGAAACCACTGTGCTTTATATGCCGATCCATAAAGTAAAAGTCGCGTTTCACCAAATAGCCTTGGTGCTCTGCGGAAGCTACGGTAGCTACTATTTCATCTGCCAAGGGTTTGGTAATGTGTTCATCGGGGTCAAAGAATACCACCCAATCATACTGCGCTTTTGAAATGGCAAAATTTTTCTGAGATGAGAAATTGTCGAACGTACGTTGGTACACCGTTACCTTATCAGCGGATTCAGCAAGGGAAACGGTTGCGTCCGTGCTGAAAGAATCAACGATGATGATTTCGTCTGCAAACCATAGACTTTTGATGAAGGCCTCGATATGCTCCGATTCGTTCAGGGTAATGGCGAGAGCCGAAATTTTTACTGATGGATCCAAAAGTAACGTCTAGTTTGGGTAAAAGTACTAATTTTACGTAGTACCTTGCACCATGGCATCACAGAAACTACCAATTTTAATGTACCACAATATTACTCCTGAAAAGGGTAGCGGATTAACCGTTGGTGCAAACGATTTTGAAGCACACTGCAAGTACTTGGCTTCGGAAGGTTATCAGACCCACCATTTTTCTGAATTGGAAAAAAAGCAGAAGTTGACGGCCAAGAAGAATTGTGTCATTACCTTCGATGATGGGTATGTGAATCAGCTCACCTACGCGCTACCACTTTTAGAGCAATACAACCTTAGAGCAACCTTCTTTGTGCCATTGGCATATTTGGGTAAAACCGATCAATGGAATACAGGAAAACTTGACGTCATGACGGCAAAACAATTGTATTCCTTACCTTCAGAAACCATAGAACTGGCCTACCATAGTTTTGAGCATAAAAAATACCATCAGCTTTCTGCAGCAGAAATTACCGAAGATTCTAAAAAATGTTTTGAAACCGTCAAAAAGAATAAATTGAAATTCACGAAGGTATTGGCATATCCGTACGGAAAATTTCCACGGAAGAATCCTGAAAAAGAGGCGTTTTTTGAGCAATTACGGTCACAGGGTTTTGCGTACGGACTAAGAATTGGGAATCGTATTGAAAAATTTCCGTTTAAAAAGCCGTTCGAGGTGAACCGCATTGATGTAAAAGGGGAGTGGTCTCTGCTTAAGTTCAAACGGAAACTCCACATCGGGAAAATCTTTTAAATGCAGGGAGTTATCGCATTCCGCGATGCAACAACATCAATTTTACATACCGTTGAAACACACCGTAGGCGTTCACTGCAGCTACGGTAAGTCCTGGTACTCCATCCCGAAAACCACCTTTTAAGATATAGGAGCGAAAGAACCGATAGGTGGGTTTAACAACCAGTTTAAAATACGTTGTTTTTTCTCCCTTTTCAAACCGTTGCTCGGCTTGGAACCATGCATATTTTTCTTTCTTTGTGATGTACGCAT
>JAWWCH010000103.1:0-6560 GCA_033720575.1 Marinirhabdus sp. | reverse complement strand
CAGATCATGACCGCTCTTACACGCACTTCGGCTACAAAGTTTGAAAAAGAAACCTACGGTGAGTTCCGATTTGTTCCCTTGCTGGAGGATAAGAACTAGTCTAAAATATTCAAGAATTTTATTCCGAAGATAAAGGCGCCGTCTGAGACGCCATTGTAATACGATTTTACATAATCGATTCTGAGGAAACGATATTTGCCCCAGCCCAAGTTGTCAATACCGAGTGAGAATTCGGAGTACGGACTGTTACCATCAATGGCTAATACGTGCGCGCCAGCCACCAAATTGAAATTCAATTGGTTGATTCCGGGAATCTTACCTAGAATCCATCCTCTAAAATCATGCTCGAAATGCCCTTCAAAATAACTTTGATTAGTGCTTAAATCATAATAGGGCAACAAGTTGAACACATCAGTATAGTTGGCTGAAGTACCCACACGCGTTTGGTTACCGTTGAAATGTTGGTAATCCACAAAACTAATATCGTCGCCTCCAAAGAAGGTGCCTCCTTTCAAGTTGTAGCGAAACTCTCCTTTATTTCCAGCACTTACCGTTTGATACAGGCGCGCGGTCAATTGGCTGTAATTGTAGGCATCTACAGAGCTTCCTAAACCATTTTCAAAACCAATGGAAAGTGCAGGATACTTTTCGTTACCCAGATTGAACTTGCCATCAGGATAGGTCATGTATTTTTGACCGAAGGTAATATTTGCCCTAATCGATGTTTTAAATATGCTGTGTTCTCGAATCGCTGGCGTCTCATTATCCTCGGGTGCCCAAGGGTTGTTAGAAGTATAGGAAACATCGTCGTTGGGAAGGGTCACATAGTCGGTGTTGTTAAACAAGGGTTGACGATCCTGATAACTGGCCGTGGTAAAAATACGAAGACCATTAAATAGTTCTTGGCTATAGCTGGCTCCGGCGTAATTCATTTCATACACCTTCATGTAATTGCGTTCAAAAAACAAGGTCGAAATTGTATTCACCAAAGGAGAGATAGGTTGGGATCCGTTGAATTGGTAGACCGAACTTCCTCCAAATACACCCAATCGGAGCCGGTTGGTTCTATTAAAATTTTTGGTGATACTTCCAGTAAACCTTAAACGGTCTTCGGCAATCCCGTAATTGGCAAACACATTGGCTGAAAACCAACTGGTCTGGTTCTCATCATTCCATTTGAAATAGGAAAGTCCGGCGCTGCCATTCCAACCTTGAACAGTATTGAAATTCACCCCTGGGAAAGGTCCGTTGTAGCTTATCCGCCATTTGTCATAAGTGTTGGCATACGTATAGCCCGTAATGGGGTCTAAAATCTTAAACCGATTGTTCTTCTGATCTATGGAGTCGAGATAGGTTTTCGATTTCCGTAAGGTCTGTATGCTATCTTTTTTGATGTAATCGTTCAATTCTTCATCGGTGAGCGGGACGGGGCGTGTACCGCGCCAAAAGAGACTGTCCTTTTTGTTGGCTTCAGCATCAAAGGTGAGCACTTCATTGGTAAACGACTTTTTGCCGAATTCAGGTTCAAAATCATAATTGCTATATACGGCGATAAATCTTCCATCGCCCTTGAAACCAAAAAAGCTAAATCCAAAATCGATGGTCTGCGACAGTTTTACCCAAAAGTCATTAACGGCATCGTATTTAAAATTTTGTTTGAACTTGAGCTGGGTCACCATAGGAACTTGTATAGCCTGTCCGTTGGTGTTGAGTTCCACCCCGTACAATTGCCAGTCGTCTTCCACGATATAAATATGGCCTTCCCACACACGATCTTGTGGCCGTTTTGGCGTCACTTTTATCTTGTTAATCAACTTTGAGCCTTCATAAAAAACACCGTCTAAGGTGTATGTGTAATAGGAAAGTGCGCTAGTTGAAATGGGTGAAACAATTTCGGCGTTCAAATCGATCGTGTTTTCGTAAAATGAAAAATTGGCATCACGCGCACTGTTGAAACTAAAACCATTGTCATTTCCACTTACTTTACTGGCAATGATCTTTTCCTTAAAATCGTCTGGTTGCTGAAATGCAATTTCACTGATGGTTTCAGAAAGGTAAATAATTCCGGTTCGGGTAGAATCTAACTGACCGTCTAGATCACCTATTTCTTGCCCCATGATTTTTTCGGGAAGATCTTCAACCCGCCATACACCTCGAGAGTAAAAATCGGCTTTGTATTCTGAGATTTTATCCAAATTTATTTTTCTTCTGGCAATGGTTTCACGAATGATGCGATACGCAGGATCTTCGCTAGTGTCAAGAACTACAGTGTCTAAGCTTACTGACTCTTCTTGAAGGGTCACGTTCAGAATGAAGGGAAACGTCTCTACGGCTACTTTTTTCTTGATTGTGGTAAAGCCTAAATATTGGAAGATGATTTCGTACGTACCTGGTTCGGAAATACTCAGTTCATAATTTCCATCATCATTGGTGGTGGTTCCGGTATAATTTTCCTGAAGGTAGATGTTTACGAAGGGCAGTGGTTCGCCTTTAGAATCGGTAACTTTTCCTGCGATTTGACTGTAGCTTAGTGCGGTAGTGAATAACAGGAGACAGAGTAGCGTTTTTTTCATGGATTGGTTTTGCCAGTAAAGACGAGCTATGAGATGAAATGTTGCCTATGGGTTGAATTTAATTATTGAACGCTTTTTTGATTCTGCTCAGATTACGTTTATTGTCACGGTCTTTTATCGTTTCTCGTTTGTCATACTGTTTCTTACCCTTGGCAAGCGCAATATTCAATTTTGCGAGTCCGCGATCGTTAGTGAATAACAGTAGCGGCACTATGGTCAATCCAGAATTACGAACCTCTTTTTCCAACTTTTTGAGTTCGCTGCGGTTCAGCAATAATTTCCGTTCATTTTTTGGATTGTGATTGAAATGCGTTGCGTGGGAATATTCTTGAACAGTCATATTGATGACAAACAATTCGCCATGGTCATTGAACTCACAAAAGCTTTCAGCAATCGACGCTTTTCCTTCGCGAATGGCCTTAATTTCGGTGCCTGCCAACACAATTCCTGCGGTATAGGTGTCTAGCAGCTCATATTCAAATTTGGCCTTCTTATTTTTTATTTTAACGTTTTTCTGTAATGCCATAGGAATACAAAGGTACAATTTTGGTTCACCATTTCCGATGGAAAAAACGATGATCAAGCATCAGCAAATGCAGCACACTATTATTCGGGTCTAGAGATTCGGTCAAAGCGAACTGGGGAGTAGTCTGTTTTCACCTCACCATTCACCAGCACTTCTTCAAAGAAACATCGCGCACCTGCAGCGGTCATTATATTCAGACCATCCTGAATGTGCAAATGAAGGTGTGCTTCGCTCGAATTTCCCGAGTTGCCGCAATTGCCTAGGTATTGTCCTCTGCGCACTTGATCGCCCTTCTTTACGGCTACGGTTCCATATTCAAAATGGGCGTAGACAATAAATTCGCCATTTTCGGTACGTAGGGTAACGCTATTTCCGAGGGGTTGGGCCGGATTCATAATGGTAGGTCTGTTGTCTTCAACCCCCGTGTTCACTTCAACAACAGTGGCCTCGCAGACGGCATATATTGGTTGTCCGAAGGCAAAATAATCTTCGTTTCTAGTCCCACTACGTTCATAAGAACGCCCATTCTTTCCTATGATCACGAAGTCAAATGCGCCTTGTTGTGCTCTGGTAGTGACGTGGTAATTTTCCATTTTGGTAGTGCCACCCCAGACCGTGAACCATTCGCCTTTGAAGGGAAGAGTAAGTTTTGTTGTGTTGCGTTCAAATTTTGGAGGTTCGTTGCTCTCAATGGGTTTGAACAGGAGTCCGCCAATAGTATGGTCTTCATTTACATAAATCCCAACGTTTTGTTGTCCATTTTCGAATTCTGCCAAAAAGGTATCCCGATTTTCTTGCCCCTCTTGAAACGTAAAATGACGCCACGTACCAAAAGAATTCTGAAATCCACTGAATAACTGTGCTAACGCTGCTTTGCTCACTTTTTGCTGAAAAGTAGGGCTCAACATATGGTGTATTGAATCGTATTGACCCATGTTATAATAATCTTGGATTTTTTGAAGTGCAACCACACTTTTTTCATTCTGTGCCGACACATGCATCGTACATATAATGAGTAAAACGTATGTAAAACAGGTTTTCATGATGTCTCCTGAAAGGTTTTCAATCTATGTGTGACCTAATGGTTACTTTTGTTACAACTTAAAACGTATGAAACCTATTTCCATTATTATAATGTCCCTTTTTTTGTGGAGCTGCGCACAAGAAAAAGCTCTGACTGCCGATGAAATCATTCAAAAAGCTATAGTTGAAGCGTGCAGTGGTAATTGTGATAGTGCAGAAATAGCGTTTACCTTTCGAAAATTGAAGTATCGTAGTGTGCGACAAAATGGACAATTTTCATTACAACGCTCGTTTACCGATAGCCTTGGTTCGGTTCGTGACGAATTGACCAATGACGGCTTTCGCAGATATAGAAACGATTCGTTGGTGAAGGTGGCAGATACCATGGTCAGTCGGTATGCTGAAAGTGTAAATTCGGTCCACTATTTTGCCCAATTGCCGTATGGTTTGAATGCTCCTGCTGTGAATGCTGAGCTATTGGGTACAGCGATCATCAATGACCAACCCTACTACGAGATTGGAATTACGTTTGACCAAGAAGGAGGTGGTACCGATTATGAAGATGAATTTGTGTATTGGATCCACAAAGAAAACTTTCACGTAGATTATTTGGCTTACAAGTACGCTGTGAATGGTGGCGGAATACGCTTCCGTGAGGCCTATAACCCGCGAAAGGTGCAGGGCATCAGGTTTGTAGATTACAACAATTACAAGCCAGAAAGCCTGAATGTTGAACTTATAGACTTAGATCGATTATTTCTGAACGATGCGTTACAACTGTTGTCTAAAATTGAAACAGAAGAAGTTGCTGTAAAACGCATCAATACGACTTTTGAATAATTCTGATCATGCAGCCCTCGGTAATCTGCAACCCTATTTAAATCAGAAGGTTACCTAATCTTTACTTGAATCGGCTGTCTGGTTTGCATCACCTACGCGCAACCTTTATCTTTGTTGGCGTCTTACGGAAGAGACCCCGCAAAGAAATAACCCATAATCATTAAAATTACCCCTATGCCAGGATTTGAAGTATTTGGAGCCGAAGAGCGCAAGCAAGTAAACGATGTGTTAGAAACAGGAGTGCTGATGCGCTATGGTTTCGACGGAATGCGAAACAACCATTGGAAGGCCAAAGAATTTGAGCGCGCCTTCGCAAAGCGAATGCAGTCTAATCATTGTCAGCTGGTTTCAAGCGGAACGTCGGCGCTCACGGTGGCTTTAGCCGCGGCAGGAATTGGGGCAGGTGATGAGGTGATCATGCCCACTTTCACTTTTGTGGCAAGTTTTGAAAGTATCATGATGTTGGGTGCTGTTCCTATTTTAGTGGATATAGACGATACACTTACATTAGATCCCAAAGCTGTTGAAGCGGCAATTACACCAAAGACCAAGTGTGTGATGCCGGTTCATATGTGCGGTTCTATGGCCGATCTTGCTGCTTTAAAAGCTATTTGTGACAGGCACAACCTCATCTTACTTGAAGACGCCTGTCAGGCCATTGGAGGGAGTTATGACGGAAAACCATTGGGGAGCTATGGGGATTTGGGATGTTTCTCATTCGATTATGTGAAAACGATTACCTGTGGTGAAGGTGGCGGAATTATCACTAATTCAGAAAAATTCAAACTGAATGCCGATCATTACCAGGACCATGGACATGACCATGTTGGAAACGATCGTGGCGCAGAGACCCACCCATTTTTAGGATATAATTTCCGCATTTCTGAAATGAATGCCGCAGTAGGCTTGGCGCAACTGGAAAAATTAGATTGGATCTTAAAGTTGCAAAAACGAAATTACACCATTATACGAGAGGCACTGTCGGAAAGTGATGGGGTCACTTTTAGACGTGTCCCAGAGGGTGGCGTAGAAAATTACAGTTTTGTCAATTTCTTCCTACCTACTTCAACCATAGCCGAAAACGCACATAAGGCGTTGGGAGCTCAAGGTGTAGATGCCTGCTTTTATTGGTTCAAGAACAATTGGCATTACATCAACGGCTGGGAACATCTTCGAAATCAGACAAGTTTGGGCAAACTGCCTTCCGAAGTAAAGAATCAGATGCAAGATTTAAATGCAGCAGATTTTTCAAAAAGTGATGCTTGGATGGGACGTACTATTTCTTCATTGGTAAAAATTGGGTGGACCGAAACTGAAGTTAAGGAGCGGGCTAAAAAGATGAAAGCTGCTATTGAGAGCGTGTTATAAAAACATTTAAAATGTACTGTTTTTTGTTTTTAGGCATTTGAAAATCTATGAAATCATATAGGTTTTTCTGAAGGTATACCCCTAGTTTTGTGTACCTCTCATTTACTCAGAACACGCCTGCGCTCTAAAAACGTATATTTTGAAAGAATTCCTCTTACTTCTAGTCCTTGTTTTTAGTACACAAGTATCATTCGGTCAGGCGTGTGGTGCCACAGACTATTATTGGTCTT
>JAWWCH010000102.1:0-6567 GCA_033720575.1 Marinirhabdus sp. | reverse complement strand
GCCATTGTAAGCAACGTAAATGAGGAAGATGGATTTAAGACTGGATTTCGTTCAGAACTAGATATTTTTCGAATAAAGGGAAAGTTTCGCTACCGTGTAGGCCACGACTTTTCCAATAAAACTTATGATATCAACGATTTAGGAATAAACAACACCAATAACTATAACAACTTTACCGTTGGTGCTTCATACCGTATCTTTGAACCTACTGCAGTGTTCAACACGTATAATTTCGGAATTACCGCACGTCATAGACGCCTGTACCAGCCCAGTATCACCACCGAAAACACTATAGGTTTTGATAGCTTCTTTTTTACCCGAAATCGCTTGGCATTTGGACTAAACGGAAGTTATAATAGCGAAAAACGAGATTATTTTGAACCTCGTGTGGAGGGCAAGTTTGTGCGCTTTCCAGCAAGTTTGGGTGGCCGTGCATTTGTTTCTACAGATTTCAGAAAGAAATTCGCTTTTGATTTAGGTATAGGACAACGCACCGCCTTTGACGATCTACAACGGTCTTATTTCTTCGATTTTTCACCCCGCTACCGTTTTTCAAATCGTTTCGCAATGATATTAAGCACCGATATTTCGAAACGCGACGACCAATTTGGCTATATCGATGATGTTGATGGCGAGGTCTTTTTAGGGCAGCGGGATATCATGAGTATTGAGAATACCATTACCGCAAGCTATAATTTTGACCCTTTCAAAGCCATCGATCTTCGATTTAGGAACTTTTGGAGTACGGCAGATTATTCAGACAACATCTTTTTTATACTGAATGATGACGGTAGCCGTGATCGATTCGAGTATGACCTTTCTGAAAACGATCCAAACACCAATTTTAATATTTGGAATCTAGATTTGAGTTTTCGCTGGCGATTTGCACCAGGTAGTGAAGCTTCCCTACTCTACCGAAATCAAATATTTGACGAAAGCAATTTGTCTCAATTGGATTACACGGAAAGTTTGGAAAATCTGTTCAGCAGTGATAAACAACACACCCTTTCATTGCGAATCACCTATTTTATCGATTACAACAATGTTAAGAATTTGTTTCAGCAGAAAGCATAGGAAGCCGTTAAATTAATCTGTATTTTCGTAAAAAAGGAATCCATTGATAAAGGCACATAACATCCACAAGTACTATGACGACCTCCATGTGTTGAAGGGGGTTGATCTACACATTAAAAAATCTGAAATCATTTCAATCGTAGGCGCCTCGGGTGCCGGTAAAACTACCTTACTGCAAATTTTAGGTACCCTAGATACCTTTTCTCAGGGTTCGCTCGTGATCAACAATACCACAGTTGCCGATCTTAGCCAAAAAGAAGTTGCTGCATTTCGAAACAAATCACTGGGCTTTATCTTCCAATTTCATCAGCTGCTTCCAGAATTTACGGCTTTGGAAAATATCTGTATTCCGGCATTTATCAATAATACACCAAAGGAGGCCGCTGAAAAACGCGCCAAAGAATTATTGCAGTTTTTAGGATTGTCGCACCGCGAACAGCACAAGCCAAATGAACTATCGGGTGGTGAACAACAGCGGGTTGCTGTAGCTCGGGCGCTCATAAATAATCCTGCCATTGTGCTTGCTGATGAACCGAGTGGTAATTTAGATACGGAAAGTGCGGAAAACCTGCATAATTTGTTTTTTCAGTTGCGAGATGAGTTCGGACAAACCTTTGTGATTGTGACCCACAATGAAGATTTAGCTGAAATGGCAGATCGAAAGCTAGAAATGCAGGACGGTATCATTATACGCGGAAACTCCTAAATCTGTCGCCAAACCAAACTTTTTATGACCGATCGCGAACGCAAAGAATTCTTAGACGAAAAGGTCGCACAGTACAATCGCCCGAAATTTATAGAATCAGATCCCATCCAAATTCCGCATCAATTCGACCGAAAGGAAGATATTGAAATTGCAGGTTTTCTCGTAGCCACCATTGCATGGGGAAATAGAAAGAACATTTTAAAGAATGGCAATAGGATGATGGATTTGTTAGACCGATCTCCTCATGACAAGGTGATGCACGCTTCTGGATTGGAACTACGCCAACTAGAACCTTTTGTACATCGTACTTTTAACGGAACCGACTTTATATATTTCATCAAAGCACTTCGCAACATCTATACGAAACACGGCGGGCTCGAAAACGTTTTTTCGAAGCATAGCACTAGTACTGCTACGCAACAAAGTATTTCAGAATTTAAAAAAGTATTTTTTGAACTTCCGCACCCCGAACGTACCACGAAACACGTTAGTGACCCTATAAAAAATTCGGCGGCCAAACGAATCAACATGTTTTTGAGATGGATGGTACGCAAGGACCATACAGGGGTCGATTTCGGAATCTGGGAACGTATTTCCCCCAGCGCGCTGTCTTGTCCGCTAGACGTACATAGCGGAAATGTTGCCCGAAAATTAGGCCTTCTTCAACGAAAACAAAACGACGGAAAGGCGCTTTTAGAACTTGATTCAGCCTTGCGAAGGCTAGATGAGACCGATCCTGTCAAATACGATTTCGCTCTTTTTGGATTAGGAGCATTCGAGTCATTTTAACAAATAAACCCTATTGAAACATCGATGAAATGCATTTTATTGCGTTAAAATGCATTTTTTTCTTTGTTGTTTAAAGATTTTTCCTACATTTGACTGAAACTTAAATAACCTACTTATGAAAAAAATTACACTATTTGTGCTTTCAGGCCTATTATTTATGGCGTGTTCAAAAGAGGACATCAGCACCAATTATGATGAAAATGGTCTAGAAGTGAATCGTATTGGCGACGAGCCGGATGACCCAACATCTCCTGGTACTTCTACCGATCTTATTGCTGGACAGCATACCGATGTTGGAACGGTATCTGTTTCAACTACCATAACAGATGGTACGGTGACCTATGAAACATCAGGTGATTGGGTTTTATTGGAAACTCACCTTTACGTTGGTACCATAGAAGACCTTCCAAGTACAGGTAACGGAAGTCCTAAAATTGGACACTTCCCACAAGACGGTACTCATGATAATAATACTACGAGCGTATCGTACACCATTGACCCCATAGCTGAAGGTACTTGTACCTTTGTATTTGCACATTCAGTAGTGTACAATACAGTTACGGGTGTAGAAGAAACCGCATGGGCCGATGGTCTTGAGGCTGCTGGAAACAATTGGGCAATGTATTTTGAAGCCTGTAATTAACAACTAAACCACTAACCTTTTTCAACAGGTTTAAAAGGGCTTCCTTATTATTGGGAAGCCCTTTTTTGTACAAGATAGTTTGCTATTTCATTGATTTACTGTTAAAAGGAACGGTAACGGACTTATTATTAACAATATCCGAATCTGGAGTAGGCTAGGCTAAAATTTAGAGTATATTCGCTTATAGCATGAATGGCAAACCATGTAACACAGCCCAAATACCTCTGAAATTATTGTTATGATTGCACCGAATATTCCCCACAACGAAAAAGCACGACTCGCAGCATTGCGCAGTTACAACATACTTCACACCGAAAAAGATGAAGAATTTGATCAAATCATCGATTTGGCCTCTTACTTTACCGATATGCCCATTTCTTTGATTTCATTGGTAGACGAAAATGAAGTCTGGTTTAAATCGTCAAAGGGAATGGACATTTGTTCTTCCGATAGAAATTTATCATTTTGCAGTTTTGCCATAGGAAGTGAAACCACAACCTTTGTGGTGAACAATGCCTTGAATCATCCTGAATTTAAAACGCACCCCTACGTTACGGCCGATAAAGACCCCGTTGTATTCTATGCCGGCGTTTGTTTGTTAGATACAGACGGACATAAGCTTGGTACCCTATGTGTCATTGACAATAAACCGAACAGCTTGTCTGAAAGACAAATGGACGGTCTAAAGAAGTTAGCGAAACAAATAGTAAAACTCATAGAGCTTCATAAGGCAAATTCGGTACTCAAAGACATTCAAAATGACCTAGAGCACAAAAACAAGGAACTTAAGAATTTTGCAGGTATCGTATCACACGATATGAAAATGCCCTTGGCAAATATTATTGTAACCACCGATATTTTAAAAGCCAAATACGCTGCCCAATTAGATAACAAGGCCATAGACTATCTATCATATTTGAAACAAAGCTCGTTTACGCTAAGCGATTATATTTCTGGCTTATTGGCACATTACGAGAGTGACAACCTTATGGAGCAAGAACAGGAGAGCTTTGATATCCATCATTTGTTGGAAGAAATTATTGAGCTTTTGAACATCAACCTCGATTGTGAAATCGATTTTCCTGAAGTCAATTTCGAGCTGACCTGCAACAGAGCTGCACTCGAACAAATTTTCCTGAACCTGATCGGGAATAGTCTGAAGTATAACAATAAGGATAAAATTATCATCGCTATTGACGGTCACATAACCGACGAAGCCTATTATTTTACAGTAACCGATAATGGTATTGGAATTCCAAAGGAAAAACAACAGACCATCTTTAAATTATTTTCAATAGTTGGTACTACTGATAGAGATGGTAATAAAGGAAGTGGAATCGGTCTTTCTACCGTAAAAAAATTAGTGACCAACCTAGGTGGCACTATTGAGGTAAGCTCTGAATTCGGAAAAGGAACTAGCTTCAAATTTTCCATTAAGCGCTAAATATTTATTCGCCGCACTTCACAAAACGATTTCCTCTCCCTATATTTGGCTAAGGCATTTGTCCATTGAGCCAGTAACTTTATTTATGATCGCACCAATTACACCCTCGAATGAACCACAGCGACTGGAGGAAACCCGTTCCTATGGCTTATTGGACACTTTGCCCGAAGAAGAATACGATGATATCACCGAATTTATAGCAGATGTTACCGAAACTCCTATTTCATTGGTTACATTGCTGGATACCGACAGGAACTTTTTAAAGTCGCATTACGGCATCCCGTTTAACGAATCACCCCGTGACATTTCTTTTTGTGGACACGCAATACTAGACCCAAACGACCTATTTATCATTGAAGATGCACGAATAGACCCACGTTTCGAGAACAACCCCTTGGTGAAACAGAACAATGCTGTGTTTTACGCGGGAGCGCCCCTCATTTCGAGCAATGGCTTTCCTATTGGAACCTTGTGCATTTTTGACACAAAACCGAGAGCACTTACCGAAAAGCAAAAAAAATTAATCGTAGGCATGGCCAAACAAGTGGTCAAATTATTTGAATTACATCGCAACCACCTTCGTTTGAAACATACCAAAGAACAATTGCAGGCCAAAAATACAGAGCTTAAAGATTTTGCGAATTTGGTTTCAATCGATCTAAAATCACCTTTGGCAAAAATCACGTCCCTAGCACAAGCCCTTAAAGACGAGTACGAACCCACATTCGATGCCGCGGGCAACCAATATCTCGATTACATCCAAGAGTCTTCCGTTACCCTGAAGAATTACATTGATGGCATGCTTCAATATTACAAAAGTGAAGATCTGGCAGGAGAGAAAAAAGTGGAAATTTCGCTTCAATCGTTATATGCTGAAATTGAAGATATATTGTTTGTAGACAATGCAGAGTTCAAACATCCCACTGAAGATCGCAGCATTCGCGTGAATAAGGCTGCCCTGTTACAAATTCTTTTGAATTTAGTAGGAAACGCCCTGAAATATAACCATCACGATATACCCTATGTAAAGACTACCTTTGCTGAAAATGACACCCATTACATTTTCACAGTTAGCGATAATGGAATAGGAATAGACGAAGAAAAACAAGAATTGATTTTCCAGCTCTTTAAAACGGTGGGTGAAAAAGACAGACACGGTCAGAAAGGTAGTGGTATCGGCCTCGCTACCGTATTGAAGCTCGTTTCCAAATTGGGTGGAAACATCTCGCTGGAGTCAAAACTTTCAAAAGGAACTACTTTTACCTTTAGCGTTAAGAAATAATGAGTATGTCGAAACCATTTTTTATCTTTGGGCAATCTTAACAGGAATGCAGTTTAAACACCCAGAACTTCTCTACGCTTTATTTTTACTGCTCATCCCTATTCTTATTCACTTATTTCAACTGCGGAAGTTTCAGAAGGTCGCTTTCACCAATGTTGCGTTCTTGAAGAAAGTAAATATTGAAACCCGAAAGAGTTCACAATTAAAAAAATGGATTACCCTGCTACTACGGCTATTGGCACTGGCCTGTATCATCATTGCCTTCGCCCAGCCGTTTAAAGCTTCAAAAACTGCTTTAAATGATACCAAAGAAACGGTCATTTATTTGGACAATAGCTTCAGCATGCAGGCAAAAGGCGCCCGTGGACCGCTATTGACAAGGGCAAAACAACAGCTTTTTGACGAAGTTGGCAGCGAGGCTAGTCTACATTGGCTTACAAACACAGACCAACAAAAAAATATTTCCCTGAACGCATTCAAGGATGAAATATTAGACGTACCCTACAGCGCCACACAGCTCACGGCAGAACAAGTTCTTTTAAAAGCGGATCAACTCTTTTCATCTGATCCTTCAGGTTCCAAACGGTTGGTGTGGATATCAGATTTTCAATTGAATGGCACGTTACCCG
>JAWWCH010000101.1:0-6588 GCA_033720575.1 Marinirhabdus sp. | reverse complement strand
GGATATAAAGTTTTGCGAAGGCTTGGGCTGTGCCGGAATTGTGAGTGGTGCGCTCACTGCCGAAAATGCAGTTGATAGGGAGACCACCTCAGCACTCATAGCAGCTTCCGGTGCTCTGGAGTTTACCTTCCACCGTGCTTTTGATTGGTGTCCAGATCCACTTGACGCTTTGGAAAAGTTGAAGTCAATACAAGTCACACGGCTGTTAACCTCAGGACAGGAAACTACTGCTGAAGACGGTATCCCCTTACTAATAGAATTAAAGGAGCTAGCAAAAAGCCAGCTACAAATCATGCCAGGTGGTGGTATTTCGATAGAGAACTGTATGCATTTTAAGAATGCTGGTTTTAACATGGTTCACTTGTCGGCTACCAAAAAAACGCAATCGCTATCAACCATTCCCCGTGTATCCATGCACGCCCCTAAACTGTTTGAAGAAGGTATAATTGCTACCTCTGATGCCTCAATCATATCGGCCGTTGTGAAAAAACTAAAACGCTAGATTCACTTTTTCAGAAAATAGTTTTACTTTTAAACTTCAACCAAAAACACAATTCCATGTCTGACAATACTTCTGACGGCTACGATAGCACAAAGCGGAATTTTGAAGATTCCGCAGAACATCTAGGAAACGAAGCGAAAAAAACGGCCAACGAATTCAAGGAAGGCTGGAACCAAGTGACACATTCTGAAGAAAACAAAAAGTTATTGGCAGGAATTCTGGGAATCGTCATTGGATCTTTAGGTATTCATAAATTCGTGTTGGGATATACACAAGAGGGTATCATTCAGATTGTAATCACCATTGTCACTTGCGGAATTGGTGGGATCATCGGGTTTATTGAAGGTATTATTTATCTCACCAAAAGTGACGAAGAATTCTATCAGACCTATCAGGTAGGAAAGCGAGCCTGGTTCTAAAATCACATTATGGAGCACGAACAACCTAAAGAAACTTGGAATCAAGAGCCCACCCCGCATGGAGGTGTAGAGAATAAAAAGATGTTAGCTGGTATTCTCGGTATTGTATTGGGCGGTTTTGGCGCACATAAATTTGTGTTGGGTTATACCCAAGAAGGACTCATTTTATTGGGAATTCTGCTGCTTTCATTTCCATTGATGTGCGTAATTATTGGCGCATTCACCATTTATATCCCCTTCATTATCGGTTTTATTGAAGGTATCATTTACCTCACTAAAAGTGATGAAGAATTCTACGAAACCTACCAACTGAACAAAAAACCTTGGTTCTAGTATAAACTTGCTCGGTAAAAAATTGTAAAAATCTTGCTGCTTGTAAATTAATATCGTAATATTGCAATATTACTTTTATACAAATTTTCATGGGAGTTACTAAAAGACATATTCATACTGATCACGCAATTATCTTGGCAGATTATGCCAAGGTGCTCAGCAGTCCTGCGCGTATTGCTATTCTGAATTATATTGGCGATTGTGAAGGATGCTTATGTAAGGATATTTCAGAAAAAATACAGCTCTCACAGCCTACCACTTCACAACATCTGAACGTAATCAAAAAAGCAGGGTTGTTAACGAGTAGGTTCGAAGGGAAGAGTCAATACTACCGTATTGACGTTGATAAGTTAAACGAGTTAAAATCAGTCTTCCAAAGTTTTTTTGAAGTCACTGAAGCAAAATGTTGTTAATATAATTTTGAAGCTATGCTAGTACAAGAACTTTTTGAAGTGCTTAAGAACAACTCTAACAAATCTTTGGTTTTTGAGTACGCGCCTAACCGATTGGTAGGTTACAATTACCATATCACTGAAGTGAAACATGTCAAAATTGATTCGGTAGACTGCGGTGCACAAGCTGATGCTTGGAATGAAACCATCGTCCAACTGTGGGAATCGCCCAGCGAAAAGGACAAAACCGAGTTCATGTCTGCCTATAAAGCTCTAGGTATTCTAAACAAAGTTGGCAGAATGAAAGCATATGATCCACTTTCCGAAGTAAAATTTGAGTATAGCAATGCCGATTTCCATACGGCGCAGTTGTACGTAAACGAGGTGGTAAATCAGGACCATCGCCTATTAATTCAACTTAGTGTGAAGAAAACCGATTGTAAGGCCAAAGAACTTTGCGGCGTACCTGAACCTGCCTTGGAAACAACTTCCAGCGCTTGTTGTAGTCCCGAAAGCGGTTGTTGCTAACTTCAAATACTAAAAGACATGAAAAACATCTTGGTATTGTGTACAGGAAATAGTTGTAGAAGTCAAATGGCCGAGGGCTATCTCAAAAAATATGCAGAAGGACGTGCTCAAATCTATAGTGCGGGCATTGAAACCCACGGATTAAATCCCGGTGCCGTTGCAACCATGAAAAGAGATGGTGTTGACATCACAGCACACACCTCCAACCATGTAGATGAATACAATGGAATTGATTGGGACTATATCATTACGGTTTGCGACCATGCCTATGAAAACTGTCCATTTATTCCGGCACCCAATGCTGAGCGATTCCACCATAATTTTTACGATCCTTCAAAATTTCAAGGTTCAGAACACGAAACAGCGCTGGCTTTCGACAAGGCTCGAGATGAAATCAAAGAATATTGTCGTAGCTTTATAGAAACCAATCTATAACATCATGCAGCTTTTTGTTTCGGTGCTCATCGGGCTGATTGCCTTATTCCATTTCTATTTTATGTATTTGGAAATGTTTGCTTGGACCACAAAAGCGCCCAAAGTATTTCGAGGATTCCCAAAAGATTTGTTTCCGAAGACAAAAGCCATGGCGGCCAATCAAGGCCTGTACAATGGATTTTTAGCCGCAGGTTTGGTTTGGACGTTCTTCATCGAAGATGACATCTGGTGGTTCAACATCGCTTTGTTCTTTTTAAGTTGTGTGCTTATTGCGGGTATCTATGGTGCTATTTCTGTTTCAAAGAAAATATTCTTTGTTCAAGGCATGCCGGCCTTAGTTGCTATTCTTCTGCTGATTGCGTCTAAATTTAGCTAGCCTCTTTCCCACATTCGGCACTCGTCTATATTTTTTGTATCTTTTTAGGGATGAAAAAGAATGCCATGAAATCTACTACTCGTTTAGAAGCAGCCATACAAAAATTATATGCTGCCTTTTGTGAAAACACCTTACATCCTGAGTGCTGTAGGCGCTGTGCTGTGGGAACTCTTTTAGATGGAACCGATGTCTGGAAACACCTATCAGACCACCATGGTTCATTACAACTCAATTATGTTGGTAAGGTGCATCAATCTTTAGGAAAACGTTTTAATGGATATACCCCCCAGGAATTGCTTCGAATCGAAACTGCCTTTTTACGGGGTTGTGGATATCAACTTCCGTTGCGACAGCACGGATTTAAACCTTCTCAGCCTTTAGATAAAGAAATTTTGTTCGATGGGCTATGTAATACGGTTGATGTGTTATATCGTCTAGAGGGATGCGCAAAGCCTTCACTTGAAGTAGAAATTCTTCTTTCTACTGAAGCAGAGAAACTAGCTTCAAAAAAATTGCTCCCTGCCGTATAAAGAAAACCCACCTGTATACAGATGGGTTCGCTCTCCATTAAACTCTAAAATAAAACTACAGTTGTGGAAGTAGTACTTTATTGATTACGTGTACAACTCCGTTTGCGGCTTGTACATTGGTGACAACGATTGTGCTTACACGACCGTTGGGGTCTGTCAATGTTCCGTTAGTAGCATCTACAATTACATCATCACCAAGCGTCATAACGGTTCCATCTACCAAATCTTCTTCACGAACGTTCGCTCCAGCAATAACATGAGTATTAAGTGCAGCAGTGAGTGTTGGTCCGTCAACCGAATCTAAACTTGGAACACCCAATTCAACGAGTAAGTCTGCAAAGGCATCATTTGTTGGTGCAAATACGGTAAAGGGTGCAGGGCTGGTTCCGTTAGGAGTACTTAACACGCCTACGAAATCAGGCTGATCATCTCTTGTAAGTGCCGCTACCAAAGTTTCAAAAGTTGGGTCGGCAGTGGCAAAGGTTACCACCGTTGGCAATGCAATTACGGCGTCTACGATTTGTACGACTCCGTTTGCGGCAGGCACATCTGCACTTGACACGCTAGATTGTCCGTTCAGCAGAACACCATCAGTAGTATCAACATATAAACTCAAGTTCGCATCTGTGGTTCCAAAACTTGCCGAGGTGTTGATGTATCCTGTGGTTAAATCTGTAGATAGATTTGTTCCACCCACTACGTGATTCAACAATATTTCGCTCAATACAGGAACTGGAACATCACCTAGAGAAGGAATGTTATTCGCCTGCAAAAAGCTGGTAAACGCATCATTTGTTGGTGCAAACACGGTAAACTCCTGGTCGCGATCATCTAAAACCGCATCCAAGCCTGTAATCTGTAAGGCTTCAAAAAGTGTAGATAAGCTTGGCGTCATGCTAGCTAGTCCGTTAATGGTGGGGTCAACCACATCTATAGCTGCCTGTGGGAGTAACACTTTGTCGATGGCATGCACCACACCGTTACTGGTTTGTACATCTGTAACGATGATGTTCGCAGGCATACCAGAAGCATCAATGATTTGTGGTCCATTTTGCAATGAAATGGTAATGTCTTCTCCTTGGAAGGTTTCGGCGGTTAGACCCTCTTCCAAGTTCTCGGCTCTAACATTGGCGCCAGCTAACACGTGGTAATTTAACACGGTTTGCAATAACTCTTGTGGAATATCATCAAGTGAAGACAATCCGAGTGTCGCCAATAAGGCACTGAATGCATCATTTGTTGGCGCAAAGACCGTAAATGGTGAATTATCAGAGCCTGATAACAAGGCTACGTAGTTAGTGTTTGTGTCTGATGCAGCTATCAAGGCTTCCACCAAGGTAGAGAATTCCGGATTAGCCGTAGCCTGTGTCACCACGGTTGGGATGGCAATTACAGTATCTACAGCGTGTATCACACCATTAGACGCTGCAATGTCTGGCGCAGTTACTTGAGACACTCCATTCACAACCACTCCAGAATCTGTATTGATATACAGGCTTAGATTCGTCTCCGTTTGGCCGAAGACCGCCAGGGAGTTTACATATCCAGTGGTCAAAGAACTAGACAGGTTGGTTCCGTTGAGCACATGGTTTAACAATGTGTTTCTCAGCACATCTACAGGAACATCGTCTAAGCTTGCAAAACCATTGTCGTTTAAAAAGGCACTAAAGGCCGCATTGTTTGGTGCAAAAACGGTAAGTTCTGTTTGCCCATCTAGCGTAGCGGTTAGTCCAGCAGCATCTAATGCAGCAGCCAGGCTTGAATAGTCAGGGTTTGTGGCTACAAACTGTGCAATGGTAACGTCGGTCTGCGGATCGGTATTGGTGTCGTCATCATTACTGCAGCCTACAAGACTTACAGCAAGGAATAAAAACAAGGCGTAATTCAATAAGTTTTTCATAGCTTTTTTTTAAAAGGTTATTTTTTGTTTCATGTATAAAACAACCCTATCTTTTTTATTACTACTGAAAAACTGGACTTTAGGATTTATTTAACGATTCACGCTTTAGTAGAATTGGCTATTCACAATCTTCAGAATGGAGGTAAATGAACTGCTTCAATTCTTGGGCGTTTACCACCTCTACCACCATGTCATTTGAAAGTTGTAAGGAAACAGGAAATCGTATTTCGGCCAATTGTGTGTCCAATAATTCCACTATGGTAGTGAAATTTTCTTGGTCGTGATCAATCACCAAGGTGTTAAAATCATTCGTTTCGCTGTTGAATTGTGTGATTCTGATAGGATATATGAAATCAACACATCTGATGGCATTAAGAAAGAATGTATTCGAACTACACGAAGCACTTGCCAGCAAAAGCTCGTCGGCAGAACGTAGGGTCTGGCTTACATAATTTGAATACGTAATGGTTATCGGAAATTCAAACACCACGTCTTGACCCGTATCCAAACCTAGCAAATCGTTCACCGAATTGATCTCTTTAAATTCACCATTGTAGAGTATGGTATAGGGAAACTGAATACTAAAACATCCGGCGGCATCAAGAACATCGTCAAACGAACCATCATGTGCCGAAACCGAAACCATTAATTCTGAAAGTTCATTGTCAATAACATAACGCTCGTCAGAAGTGTCTTCTCGCACCACCAGCGACTCTTTCTGACAGGAAAATAACGCGAATACCGTTAAAACCATAATTAAACTTCTCATATAACAATCTATTTAGTATGAAACAATTATAGCTGAAAAATTCCTACTACAACTATTGATTTTTATATTTACTGAAAATTAGTGTATGCCTAGCAAACTTTTTGAGAACGTCTGTAGTGAATCGGTATTTCACAAATTGTTCCAGAAACTCTCTAAAGACTTACACGATTTTATTTATTATAAATATGGAGCACATTTCAACCCTGAAGATAAAGTGCAAGATGCATTTTTAACACTTTGGAAAAATTGTGAAGATGTACCGCCAGAGAAAGCCAAAAGCTATCTTTTTACCATAGCGAACAATCTAAGCCTCAACGAAGCGAAACATCTGAAAGTAGTTCGCAATTACGAAAAACAACCGGTGAAAAGCAGCACCCATATTACTCCTGAATTTAAAATGCAGG
>JAWWCH010000100.1:0-6597 GCA_033720575.1 Marinirhabdus sp. | reverse complement strand
TTTATCTTCAGCCGCCTTTTCTACTATCGCTGGGTCCTTAAACACGTCTTCGTAGAAAAGTTGTTTTCCCGTCTGAGGGTCAAAATTGAAAAACCGGGTGGTTCCAAGTCCGTGTGCACCTCCCGTGTACAAGTAACTACTAGCTGAAACCGACAAAATATCTTTTGAGTTATAGGTAGGTGCCACAGTAATTTCTGCAAAGTACTCAGCTGAAAGTCCTGGAAACTCGGCGCTATGAACGCGATACATTTTTATAAAACCGGCCATGGCTTCTTCTATGGATGTCGCGTCGCTACCCGTTTCAGATTCGCCGATGTATAACGATTGTATGATATAATTTTCTAAAATCGAATTTATCTTCTGAGCCTGTTCTGAATCGCCTTGAACAGTTATGAAGTCGATATCCAAATTGGGGCAAGCAACTGCTTTACAGTTTTCAAGGCCATCTTCGGAAATGGTTTTTGATTCAAATTCTAGCGCTTTTTTACAACCTACTAGACTGTTGAAAAGCATAAGAATAAATAGAAGGCGAAGAATTTTGTGATTCATGGGTTAAAAATACGACAGTTTTTTCGATGGCGAAGGAAATCAGTACATTCGGTGTTCCTTATTAATGATTATGTAAACTATGAAATTCAATACGAAAACGATACACGGAGGCCAACACGATGTAGATCCTGCCTATGGCTCGGTAATGCCTCCTATTTATCAAACGAGCACCTATTCGCAACACACTCCGGGCGGGCATAAAGGATTCGAATATTCCAGAAGCGGAAACCCAACGCGGAGTGCACTCGAAAGGTCATTGGCCAGCCTAGAAAACGGAACGTTTGGAGTGGCATTCGGCAGTGGTCTAGCTGCAATTGATGCCGTACTAAAACTGTTGAAGCCTGGCGACGAAGTGGTAACTACCAACGATTTGTATGGTGGAAGCTATCGATTATTCACCAGTATTTTTGAAAAATTTGGAATTCAATTCCATTTTATCGGAATGGAGAATGCAGCAGCCATTGAAGACTATATCAATGATAAAACCAAACTTATTTGGGTAGAAACCCCGACCAACCCAATGATGAACATCATTGATATCAAGGCAGCTGCAAACATTGCCAAAAAACATGGTGTCTTGCTGGCCGTTGATAACACCTTCGCTACCCCATATCTGCAACAACCACTGGATTTGGGAGCAGATATTGTCATGCATAGTGCTACAAAATATCTAGGCGGGCACAGCGATGTGGTCATGGGTGCCTTGGTGGTAAAGGATAAGGCACTTGCAGACCGTTTGTATTTTGTTCAAAACGCAAGTGGTGCAATTTGTGGTCCGCAGGATAGTTTTTTAGTCCTGCGCGGAATCAAAACCCTTCACGTGCGCATGCAACGCCATTGTGAAAATGGAAAAGCGATTGCAGCATATTTGCAATCGCATCCAAAAATTGAAAGGGTATATTGGCCCGGCTTTGAAGACCATCCAAATCACGTTATCGCAAATACGCAAATGCGTGATTTTGGTGGTATGATTTCTTTTGTGACGAAAGGGAATGATTATGACGAGGCCATCAAAATTGTAGAAAAATTGAAAGTTTTCACCTTGGCGGAAAGTCTTGGCGGTGTTGAAAGTTTGGCGGGGCATCCGGCGAGCATGACCCATGCTAGTATTCCGAAGGAAGAACGTGAAAAAACCGGGGTAGTTGACGCGCTCATACGCTTGTCGGTAGGAATTGAAGATATTGACGATTTGATAGGTGATTTGAAACAAGCCATAGGATAATATTACCGAACCTTTGAAAATAAAAAAGCCGTCGCTCAATGCAACGGCTTTTATACATATTTTTCCTAGGTGTTAATCTAAGTAATAGATATACCCAATATTCAACCAATACATCCATTCATTGGCTTTGTTTTCAGGAACAGGTCTTTCGCCGTTGTTCTCTAGTGAAGGGTTTAATCCATCAACGTAATCGCTGAAATAATACGTCCATCTGCTGTCTAGCATCAAGTCGCTCAATTCCGTTAGTTTGTATCGAATTCCCACACTGGTTACAATGGCCCAGGTAGATGCAGCTTCTTGTTGAAAAGCGTCTCTGTATTTTACGGGTGTCGTTGCTAACGGACCTCCAACGATGTTTAATGGGCCTAATTCTGAATACACTTCAGGATCGTAACTCACGTAATGTGCTCCGAAGGAAACAAAAGGCGCAATCTTATAAGATCCGGCCGCAAAGTCACGGATGCTCAGTGGGAAGTATTCAAGTTGAGAGCCAATTTCAAAAACGGATGTAGAGCCTTTCATGGCCCGCAGCTGATCTGCGAAGGTGTCTTGTTGATCTGGATCTACCCATCTTCCGAAGTGTTCCAAATTTGTCTTGTGATAGTTTATTTCATTCCTGAGCTTGAAGTGATCATTGAAATAGGTGTCACGCGTATAACAGTTACAATCTGCTCTATATGAGAAATTGATGTAATGAATAAGACCAACCCCAAAACCTACATTTCCAGCATTGGTTTCGAAGTCATTTCGCTGTCCAAAATCGGAGTACATCGCAACAGGACCAGTGATAACCCCCACCTCATGCGAAAAACCAAATTGGCTGTAAACTTCCTGACTTATAGTGGCGAAGAAGAGAAATACCAATAGCAATATCCTGGCATTCATTATGTTTTAGGTTTAGTTTGAGACGTAACAAATATATAAAAACATATCTAACAGCGAAATTTAAACCGCACATTTAGCTTCATGCCGAAAAAAAGCAGTGTTTTTTTAGATATAGCGTATATTTGCACCTTATAAACGAACTCACCTTCATTAAAGTATAAAAAGATGAAACAAAGCATAAAAGATTTCATTTCAGAAGTAGAAAAAAGAAATCAGAATGAACCTGAATTTATTCAAGCTGTTACTGAGGTTGCCGAAACGGTGATACCTTTTATAGAAAAGAACGAAGCGTATCAAGGAAAGAAATTGCTTGAACGTATGGTCGAGCCCGAACGCACGATTATGTTCAGGGTGCCATGGACCGATGATGCTGGGGAGGTTCATGTAAATCGAGGATACCGTATTGAATTCAACTCGGCCATCGGACCATATAAGGGCGGACTTCGATTTCACCCATCTGTAAATTTGAGTATCCTTAAATTCTTAGGGTTTGAGCAGGTGTTTAAAAATAGTTTGACCACGCTTCCAATGGGCGGTGGTAAAGGAGGAAGTGATTTCGACCCGAAAGGAAAGAGTGACGCAGAAGTGATGCGCTTTTGCCAGAGTTTTATGACAGAACTGGCGCGACATATTGGTCCTGATACCGACGTGCCCGCAGGAGATATTGGTGTAGGTGGCCGTGAAATAGGCTATATGTTTGGTCAATACAAGCGATTGCGAAATGAATTTACGGGAGTGCTTACCGGAAAAGGAAGATCGTATGGCGGTTCATTGATTCGTCCAGAAGCTACAGGGTACGGAAATGTGTACTTCGCTAAGAATATGTTGGAGACCATAGGCGAGAGCTTTAAAGGGAAAACCGTAGTGATCTCTGGCTCTGGAAACGTGGCGCAGTATGCCGCTGAGAAGGCAATGGAATTTGGAGGAAAGGTAATTACCTTTTCTGACTCTTCAGGTTATATCTGTGACGAAGAAGGAATCAATGCTGAGAAATTAGCGTTTGTCATGGAACTTAAAAATGTGAAACGTGGAAGAATTAAGGAATACGTAGATAAATATCCATCATCGAAATATCACGAAGGAGAACGTCCTTGGGGTGAAAAATGTGATATCGCATTGCCTTGCGCTACACAGAATGAATTGAATGCTGAAGAAGCGAAAACGCTTGTTGCCAACGGTTGTATCTGCGTAAGTGAAGGTGCAAATATGCCTTCAACACCAGAAGCCATAGAAGAGTTTCAAAAAGCAAAAATCTTATTTGCTCCAGGAAAAGCTTCTAACGCCGGTGGTGTGGCTACTTCAGGTCTTGAAATGAGCCAGAACTCGCTACGTCTTAGCTGGACCGCACAAGAAGTGGATGAAAAACTGCATAACATTATGAATGACATTCATGCAGCCTGTGTGAAGTACGGAAAGGATGGAGATGGTCACGTAGATTACGTAAAGGGAGCCAATGTTGCCGGATTCGTGAAAGTGGCAGACGCCATGCTTGCACAAGGGGTAGTATAATACACGCTTCTGAGATAAATACAAAGGCTACCTTGACAAAAGATAGCCTTTTTTTAATGCCACAATTCTTGCAATAAATACTATTTTAGCGTGTTATATGTTCTGAAAGAACAATCATTTATGAAACACTATTCCATTTTTTTCCTTCTCCTTTTCGGATGTGTTGTAGGAAACGCCCAAAATTTTGAATCTCAGTGGACGGGCCATTTTTCGTATGTTTCCATACAAGCGATCTCACAGGGCAACGACAAAATCTATGCGGCCGCAGAAAACGCAGTCTTTTCATACGATCTGTCAACGGAAGAAATAGAAACCTTGTCTACCATAAACGGACTATCGGGAGAATTGATTTCAACCTTATATTATAGTGAAGATTTTGGGTTGCTCATAATTGGGTATGAAAACGGACTCATGGAAATAGCGATTGATGGAGATGAAGATATTTTGACCGTGGTCGATATTTTAAACAAACCCACCATTCCACCCGACAGAAAACGCATCAATCAATTTCATGAGTATGACGGTCGACTGTTTATTGCTACAGAATTCGGAATCTCCGTCTATGATTTGGAACGTTTGGAATTTGGTGACACCTACTTTATCGGTGATGGCGGAATGCAGTTGAACGTAACTGGAACTGCCGTTGTACCTCCGTTTATTTATGCAACTACCGAAGGTAGCGGAATTCGCCGCGCTATGGTGGAAGATGATAACCTAATTGATTTTGAACAATGGTCGCAAATTGCCGGAGGAAGTTACTTTGGCGCTGTGGTGTCGGGCAATCAAGTGTATACTTCGAACACCAATTTACTTTATTCGATTATTGGCGGACTTACACAAGTGGCTTCGGTGAACGGAACCATTGTGGATTTAACGGGAGAAAATAACTTCATAAATGTAACTACCGCCTCAGGACTGTTTACGTATGATGAAACCGTCAGTTTGGTGGCTTCAACCACAAACATTAGCGGGGTAGATGAATACCAATTGCAAACAGGTTTTGCACATGATAATTTTCAGTACTTGGGAACTTCAGAATTAGGACTGTTTAGAACGCCTTTTGGACAGAATAGTTTTTTGCAAATCCTACCCGACGGGCCCTTGTTCAACAGTAGTTTTTCCATAGACGCCTCCCCGGGTCAACTATGGGTTAATTTTGGAGATCTTACCGTAAACTTCGATCCGTTCCCGTTAACCCGCAAGGGTATCAGTAACCTGCGGGAAGGTGAGTGGTTCAATATTCCTTATGACGAACTTACCGAAACCTTGAATAAAGAGGCCAATGACCTGGTAGACGTAAAAATTAATCCAGACAACCCCAATGAGGTGTATATGTCCTCCTTTCAAAAGGGAATACTTCAGATTGAAGACCAGACCCCTGTCAAGTTGTTTGATGAGTCTAATTCATCGCTTCAAATTACGGAGGTAAACGGCGCTCCAAGTCCAGCGTTTGGAATTCGTGTGTACGGATTGGATTATGATAACCAAGGCAACCTTTGGGCGATTCAAAGCCGTGATGAGAATGGACTGATCAGAATTACCCCAAACGGACAACTGCAACAAATTGATATTTCAGGTATTATCAATTTTGATTCGCCACCCTTAGGTTTTGGAAACCTAAAAGTTACCCGAGATAATTTTGTGTTTTTTACGGGTTTCAATGCAGGGTTGATCGGATATAATCCCGCAAATGGACGATTTAACCGAATTGGAGAGGGTCTAGGGAATGGAAACTTGCCCAACAGTAATGTACTCGCATTGGCCACAGATAATAACAATAGGTTGTGGATTGGTACCAGAAGTGGGCTTCGTGTACTGTTCAGTCCGGGTTCTTTCTTCGATGAAAATGCCAATACAGATGCGCAAGCCATTATCATCTTGGAGGATGGTGTGCCCCAAGAGCTTCTATTCGAACAAACCATTACCGATATTGAGGTAGATGGTGCCAATAACAAATGGATTTCTACCGCAAGTTCTGGCGTGTTTTATTTATCGGAAAATGGTCAAGAAACCTTGCTTCGATTTACCGCAGAAAACAGTCCGCTACCCTCAAATAACGTTCAGGATATCGCTATAGACGATTTTAGCGGTGTCGTATATTTTGCGACGGTAAGTGGCCTAGTGGCTTACAATGGTTCTTCTACCGCACCTCGCGATAATCTAGATGGTGTGTACGTGTATCCCAATCCGGTTCGACCAAGTTTTCAAGGCAATGTCACCATTGATGGGCTTACCGCAAATGCCAATGTGAAAATCACCGATATTGAGGGAAGCTTAGTATTTGAAACCACCAGTGAAGGGGGTAGCGTTCTCTGGGATACCACGGCTTTTGGTAAATTTAAAGTTGCATCTGGGGTATATTTGGTGCTCATAACTGCTGAAGACGCAATAGAGACCAAAATTGCTAAAATCATGATCGTGCGCTAATGGTG
>JAWWCH010000099.1:0-6601 GCA_033720575.1 Marinirhabdus sp. | reverse complement strand
CGTATTTGGGGTGGCATTCATCCACCTATTGATGATATTCCGGGTAGACGATTAGGACAACAAATTGGTCTTCAAGCGTTCAACTTGGCTGTAGATTACTTTAATGGTGCCGTATTATCTGTTGATGAAACTTCAATAGATGAGTCTATTGTGGTTTATCCAAATCCAGCGGAAACTACAATCCAAATTCAACATCCGGTGACCCTTTCAATAACTGAAATCGAAATTTTCGATACTGCGGCTAGACGGGTATTATCATTCAGCCCTGGAAATAAAATCCAACCGAGCATTGATGTATCCCAACTTGTAAGCGGGATGTACGTTTTACGACTCACTACCTCCAATGGTGTGGTTAGCAAAAGAGTACTGATTCAGTAAAATCAATGCCAACCTACCTTAAAAGGTATGTTATGCGTTTACTTCTATGGGTTTTTTCATTTTTGTTTTTACCACAAATGATTTTCGCGCAAGGGAAAATTGACGGCTTTTATAAACGGACGTCAGAGGGAACCGTTGTTCTCGGTGGCGGATTTGAAGATTCAAAAAAATATATTGCCGGCGACACTAAACTAGATTTAGAACGTAGTGTGTATTATGCGGCCCTATTCACATCCTATGGAATTTCAGACGATCTTGACATCAATCTATCGGTGCCGTATATTGTTAGCAACCAACAACGAAATTTTCAAGATCTTTCCCTATTCTTAAAGTATCGTATTGCATCTTATGATGCTGACTTTGGCCGATTAGAAATCAGTGTCGCAGGAGGATTCAGTACCCCGATTTCGAATTATGATATCGGCGGACTCAATGATATTGGTCAACAGGCTACTATACTTGATACCAGAGGGATGTTGCATTTTATGGCGAAGTCTTCTTGGTTTGCCACGCTACAAAGCGGATATTCATATAAACTAGAAGAAGTTCCTAACAGTCTGCCTGCCACGCTTAAAGTGGGTCGCGCAACCTCTCGCTGGTATTACGATGTGTATTATGACTATCAATATTCATTCGGTGGAATAGACTATCGCGGAACACCAGCACCTCAAAATTTTAAAGAATTTGGCGTTGATTTTCATAAGATAGGTGGCACATTGTTCAAGCCATTCTCGTCCCAATTTGGAGGCTATGTTTCACTTTCATATACACTATCCGGCCGAAATACGTTTTTAGGTGCCGCCTATGGTTTGGGGCTGTCGTATAACTTCCAACTTAAGTAAATTCATCCAAGCTTTTATAATTTTAATTGAATTTTGTACGTTTTGGAAAAGGCATGATTTTGGGTAAATCGAAATGAACTGTTCGACCGTTCTTCGGACCAAAATATTCTGAGATACGAAGTGCCAAACTGCTCGGTAAACAGATTAAATAAAGTATTTTTGCAAACCAAAAACAGATCATCGATGCAACAAATCACAGACACAATATTAATGATTCGCCCAGTAGCGTTCCGAATGAACGAAGAAACTGCCGTTAATAATTATTTCCAAGAAGACATCGATGCTAAAAATTCGGAAATCAATACGAAGGCCCAGGAAGAGTTTGATGCATTTGTGGCCAAATTGCGGGCTGCTGGTGTCAATGTTTTGGTTGAGCATGACGACTTGAAAATGGACACGCCAGACTCTATCTTCCCAAACAACTGGGTTAGTTTTCACGAAGATGGTACGGTAGGTCTTTACCCGATGTTCGCCGAGAACAGACGTCGCGAACGTCGTGAGGAAATCATGGATCGATTAGAATCTGAAGGTTTTTACATCAAAGGTTTCATGGATTATACACCTGCAGAGGAAGAAGGTGTATTTTTAGAAGGAACGGGTAGTTTATTGTTGGACCGCGTAAATAGAATTGCCTATTGCGCGCTTTCTCCCAGAGCCGATGAAGAGTTGTTTATCGAGTTTTGTGAAGATTTTGAATATACCCCTATCGTATTTACCGCAAATCAAACGGTTGAGGGAAAACGTATGCCCATCTACCATACCAATGTCATGATGGCGTTGGCTGAAGATTTTGCCATAATTTGTCTGGACAGTATTGACGATAAGAAGGAAAAAAAGCAAGTAGTTTCGATGTTAAAACAATCTAAGAAAGAAATTATAGCAATCACTGAAGCTCAGATGCATCAATTTGCGGGTAATATGCTTCAGGTAAAAGGAAAGGACGGCAGTAAATATTTAGTGATGAGTTTAGCGGCAAATCAAAGTTTAACATCAGACCAAATTGCGCAAATAGAAAAGCACTGTGCTATATTAAGTAGTGATTTGCACACCATAGAAACCTGTGGTGGTGGTAGTGCGCGTTGCATGATGGCTGAGGTTTTCTTGCCATTGGCGGAAGCTTAAGTATTGGCAATGCGGTGAATCATTCCTGAAAAGATAAAATAGTGGAATGGGAGCATGGCATACCAATACAACCTACCAAATAGTCCTCTAGGTCGAAATGTAGCGGTTTGATGCAGTACATTCTCGGTATCGATTTCAAATTCTAACCAAGCTTCTCCGGGTACTCGCATTTCAGCAAAGAGCAGGAGTCGCCGTTCTTTTTTATCGGCCAAGATCACACGCCAAAAATCTAAACTGTCGCCTTCATATATTTTGTTGGGGTGGGTACGACCGCGTCGTAATCCAACACCTCCAAAAAGTTTATCAATATATCCCCGAAGTTTCCAGAGCCAGTTTCCGTAGTACCAACCTCGGGCACCGCCAATACTCCAGATATTCTCAAGTGCTTGTTCGGGATGCTTTAATTTTATTTTTTGTCGGTCCTTTAGGCAACCTTGATCGGGTACTTCTACATATTTTCTTAGATCTTTTCGGAAACGACCGCTCACCATGCTATCTTTCCAACTAGAGACCACTTGGTTCTGCTTGATTTTCTTGAAGGCCAAATCGATAGCCTGCTTATACGTAATGGGTTTTACGTCTAAGAGCTTTTGCAATCGCGTGTCTTTTGTAATGACTTCCACCCGCATGCTATCCACTAAATTTAGTGCCAGTTTGTAGGAGGTAGAGGTAACAAAGTACAACCAATACGAAGATAACTTTGGCGACATAAAAGGGACATCAATGATGGCAAGAGAGAGGTTTCTGCATTCTGAATATTGCAGCATCATTTCTTTATACGATAAGATGTCTGGACCACCGATATCAAAACTATCATTGTAACAATCTGGATTTCCCAACACACCCGTTAGATAGGAAAGCACATCTCTTATGGCAATTGGTTGGCAGCGGGTTTTTACCCATTTTGGGGTGATCATTAAAGGCAATTTCTCACATAAATCCCTGATGATTTCAAAAGAGGCACTTCCGCTGCCCACAATAATGGCCGCTCGCAACACGGTAAGTTTAGCTTGGCCTTGGTATAAAATTTCTTCTACGTTCTGCCTAGACCGCAAATGCTTGCTCAGTTGTTTTTCGTTGACGATTCCGCTGAGGTAAATAACCTGTTTGCAGTTAGTTTGATTAATGTAAGCGTTGAAATTCTTGGCAGAACGTTCTTCCTTTTCATCAAAATTGTCTGTAGAGGAAGACATGGAATGAATAAGATAATACGCGGCGTCAATATCTTCCGGAAGCTTGTTGTTTTCAACTTCGTCCAAAAAATCAATTTCTACAGTTTGGATTTTTTTCCGCAGTTCTTCATTCACGGAAAGCCTATTGGTGTTGCGTACCACACATACAATATCATGACCCTTCTCCACAAGTAGCGGAAGCAGTCGCATACCAATATAGCCGTTGGCACCAGTGAGTAAAATTTTCAAACTTTTCGTTTTGTTTAAAGATACGCACCCTAGTTTAAACGATAACCTACTTTATCAAAACTTTAAAAAGAACAGTCACAACTTTTACTACCTTTATCCCAAATTGGCATCATGAAAATATTAAAACTGGTTTTGGTCATAACAGGCTTAGTGCTTATTATTTTTGGATTGTATAATGCATTTGTGCCTAAGGAAATACTCGATGTAGGACCTCTGGAAGTATCTGCCAACGAAGGTTTAAGCAATCAGACCCTAGCGATGATAGGGTTAGGTGTGTTGGCACTTTTGGCTGGCGCTTTTATGCGGAAACGCTAAGATCTGTATGTTGCTTATCAGATTATAAATCTTCAATCCGCTGAGGAGCGGCATTGGCTTTTGCCTCTGCAATTTTATTCATAAATGCATGGGTTGCTCGATTTTTTGCTTCAATCTTTATAAAGTAATTGTCGCGATAGATGGAATACTCTTCCGCTTTTCCTTTGTACAGCACTAATTTATAATACGGAATTACCAAAGCATAACTTTCCAGCAACGATCTAAACCCCACAATGATTCCGTTTGGGCGCATCTCAATATTACATTGGTCTCGATTGTTGTCAAGAATAAGAAGATTTCTGATTTGAATGCTCGTCTCAGTAATTATAAGTTTTGACGAACCAATGCCCCGCATTTTGATGCGAGTTGCCAAGGGGAACGGTTTACCTACTTCAGCATCTACTTTTTTTGTGATTTGGTTATTGTTATATGAAACGTTTACAAGCATACAGAAGTGGTTATTGATCTTCGGTTAACGGTTCAAGTGGGATGTAATGGTATTTTAATTTACCGAGATGTTCAATATCCATAGCACCTTCCTGCAGGGTGGCCCAATCAAATTGGTCTTCCACCTTAGTGTCTTTATAGCGTTGTAATAGGTCGTCAGAGAATAATAGGTATTCGTCAAGAGGGACATTGTTTTTCAATAGGCGATGCACCGTGATCACATCTTCTCCCATTAATTTTATGTGGTTTCCAATTTGGACCATGCTTATTTCATCGCCAAAATGAAGGATAATCTTTAACCCGAGAATTTCTGGAAATTCGGTAATCTGTTTCTCCTGCTTATACTTCGACATCAATTCGTTTATTTTCTCATAGAATTGGGTATAGAAGGCTTTGCACTGGTCTACCAAATCTTGAAAGGGCGGCAAATCACCTTTGCGGTAAAAGAGTACCGCATCGCCTTCAATCTCGGAAACCCGGAATTCAATTTCGTTGCTATAAATGATTTCATTCAGTAGTGCTGGAATGATCAGCGAACTTTTTTCAATATCTGCATTTCCCATAAATTCAGTAAAACCACTGATATCAGGAATACAAAGTAATGTCGGACTAGGGGTCATAGTGTATAAATATCAAGAAATATACAACAGCCGTGCCGATTAGCCATCCACATTAACAAACCCTTGTCATATTTTGAAGCTGCGCTTCACGACTAAAATCTATCGAATTAGCTATCTTTGCACCCCTAAACCCAATGTATGAAGTTACAGGATCAATTATCAGTTCATATCAAAAAAGCCGTAGAAAAAAACTATGGTGTCACCCTTGATGTCGTAGAGTTTCAAGCTACTCGCAAAGATTTTGAAGGCGACATTACTGTGGTGGTGTTCTCTATGCTTCGCAAGGTAAAGGGGAATCCGGTTCAGATTGGCGAGACCATCGGAACGTATTTGGTTGAACATGTAGACCTTGTTGAAAAATTCAACGTTGTAAAAGGGTTTTTAAACTTGGTGCTCAGCGATGCCTACTATTTACAATTTTTTAAAGGAATTGATGACTTTTCTACCTTTGGAACCGTGCAGCACGAAGCCTCTCCCATGATGGTTGAATATGCTTCTCCAAACACCAACAAACCCTTGCACCTGGGTCACATCCGAAATGTGTTGCTGGGGTACTCTGTTTCGGAAATATTGAAAGCGGCCGGACACAAAGTGTACAAGACCCAAATCATCAATGACCGGGGTATTCATATCTGCAAAAGTATGGTAGCTTGGCAACGCTATGGAGATGGTGCCACACCAGCTTCAGAGCAGGTAAAGGGCGATAAATTGGTTGGGAATTTCTACGTGAAATTCGACCAAGAATACAAAGCTGAAATTCAGCATCTGGAATCGAAAGGAGCAACTACAGAGGAAGCCAAGGCAAAAGCGCCAATTCTACTGGAAGCACAAGATATGCTTCGAAAATGGGAGGCGGGCGACCCAGAAGTGGTGGCGCTTTGGGAAAAAATGAATGGTTGGGTGTACGAAGGTTTTGATACCACATATGAGAATATCGGAGTAGATTTCGATAAAAATTATTACGAGAGTGACACTTATCTTTTAGGTAAGGATGTCATTGCAGAAGGATTGGATAAAGGAGTTTTTGAGCGAGATCCTGATGGTTCTGTCTGGTGTGATCTCACCGATGAAGGCCTTGATCGAAAAATTGTGTTGCGTAGTGATGGTACGGCCGTGTATATGACGCAAGATATCGGTACAGCCATTCAGCGAGTTAAAGATTTTCCAGACATCAACGGTATGATATACACCGTGGGTAATGAACAAGACTACCATTTTAAGGTGTTGTTTCTTATTCTGAAGAAACTTGGCTTTTCTTGGGCCGAAAACTTATACCACCTCAGTTACGGGATGGTAGACTTGCCTTCAGGAAAAATGAAAAGTCGAGAAGGAACGGTGGTAGATGCCGACGACCTGATTGCCGATATGGCGCAGACTGCCCAACAAATTTCTGAAGATCTGGGTAAAATTGATGACTTTTCCGAAGAAGAGAAAAAGGAACTCTATCGAACTATTG
>JAWWCH010000098.1:0-6607 GCA_033720575.1 Marinirhabdus sp. | reverse complement strand
GACTCAATTAATTGACGAGCAAGGCAATATAGACTACAACCGAATTAGCCTTTTCTCTACGGCAGACTATGGTGTAACCTTTTCCTATGCGCGAGAGCTACCACTAGACGGTCTCAATGTTGGAGTGAATGCAAAGGTAATTCGTAGAATCATCGGTGATTTTGCCTCCTCATGGGGGTTTGGACTGGACGCTGGAATACAATTTAAAAAGGGCGATTGGAACTTTGGAATCATGGCGCGCGATATCACGACCACATTTAATGCTTGGGCGATTGACGAAGAGCAATTTGCCACCATTCAAAATGCCGTTGAAGGCCAAAACCAAGAACTGCCCGAAACTACTGAGATTACCATCCCTAAACTACAGATTGGGGCTTCTAAAGAGTTCGTCTTTCATTTCGACTATGTATTATTGGCCGAAGCCGATCTCAATTTCCGCTTTGCGCAAACCAATGACATCGTCTCTACCGAGTTTGCCAGTATTGATCCCGCCCTTGGGTTTCAATTCAAATACATCGACATGGTATTTGTGCGGGCTGGGATAGGAAATTTTCAGAACATTCAGCAATTGGATGGCAATGAGAGCATCGGATTTCAACCCAACATTGGGGTGGGATTCAAATACAAAGGCATTCAAATTGATTATGCACTTACCGACATCGGTGATCAAAGTGCAGCATTATATTCCAATGTGTTTTCTGTAAAGCTAGATTGGAGTATCTTTAGGTAATTTCAAGTTGTTTTCTTTTTTAAAGAATTCGTACTGTATCACGTAAAACCAACACTTTGATTAGAACACTTCTCCTAGCCTTAGCCTTTCTTTGCACATTTATAGTGCAGGCGCAATATATTCCACTGTCAGAAAGTGCTGAAATAAGCATTCTCACCATTGGACCTGGAGACAATCTGTATGATAAATTTGGCCACAGCGCTTTTCGTGTTCAAGATCCCGAACGAGGTGTGGATGCCATTTATAATTATGGCGTTTATGATTTTGACACCCCGAATTTTTATACCAAATTCGCCCAAGGAAAATTGAAGTACAAACTGGAAGGTGTCTATGCCGAATCGTTTATTGAACATTATATTCGTCAAGAACGGTGGGTAAAACAACAGGAACTGAACCTCACCTATTCCGAAAAACAAGGCATTTTCAATTTTCTAAATACAAATCTCAAACCTGAGAACAAATACTACATCTACGATTTTTTCTACGACAATTGCGCCACCAAAATCAGGGATGTATTGGTGTCGGTATTGGGTGAAGAACTAAAGTATACCGCTGATTTTTCTTCGGAAGGAAAAACCTTTAGACAGCTCATTCAACAAAATGTACATTGGAATACCTGGGGAAGCTTGGGAATGGACGTTGCCATAGGCGCGGTAACCGACAAAAAAGCAAGCTCATGGGAATATCAGTTTCTTCCTGACTATGTGTTTGCAGCAGCGGCTTCAGCAACCATTGAACGCAACGGAGAAAATGTTCCCCTGGTAAAAAGTACAGAAACCCTATATGCTGGTGAAGCGCGAAGCCCTTCAATTACATTTTTTACGAGTCCGTTGTTTGTTTTTCTATTGCTCAGCTTATGTATTCTAGCACTTACGTACAGAGATGCCAAACGCAGTGCACGCAGTGGTGCACTAGATAGAATAATCTTTGGGGGCACAGGTATCATTGGCATCCTGTTATGCCTTTTATGGTTTGCTACAGACCATAGCGCTACGGAGAACAACTATAATTTATTATGGGCCTTCCCTTTTAACTTGTTGGTCGCCTTTTTTGTGGGTGCAGATACGCCTAAAACCTGGGTGCGCCGCTATATCATTTTCCTATTGCTTCTGCTCGTTTTATTGACTATGCATTGGCTAACGGGCGTCCAAGAGTTTCCATACGCCTTATTACCGCTACTTGTCGCGCTTTTGATTCGTTATGTGTTTCTAATACGCATTCTGAAGCGCTAATACCGTTATTGCCCTCTAAAGAAAATAATGGTACTCAAGGTCTTTATCACGATGCTGATGTCTAAGAAAAGGCTTCTTCGTTTGATATAGTACAGATCATATTGAAGTTTTTCCAAGGCATCTTCTTGTGTCATTCCATATTTGGCGTTTACTTGTGCCCAACCTGTAACTCCTGGTTTTACGAGATGCCGAACTTCGAAAAAGGGAATCTTTTTAGACAATTCCGCAACAAAAACAGGCCGCTCGGGTCTTGGTCCGATAACACTCATATCCCCTTTGATGACGTTGATGAACTGTGGAATTTCATCAAAACGAGTGCGCCTTAAAAATCGGCCGAATTTGGTAACACGATGGTCTTTTTCAGCGGCAAAACGGGCGCCATCCCGTTCTGCATCAACTACCATACTTCGTAGTTTAAAAATCTTAAAATGTTTTCCGTTCTTCCCAACCCGTATCTGGGTATAAAACATAGGACCGCGATTCCCTATAAGGTTGCCTATGATCAGAATTGGAGAAATGAGGATTCCAAATGCCAACCCAATGCAAGAAAATAGCAAATCCAGTAGCCGATGGAAAAACAAATACAATTTGTTCTGATTACTCCTGCTAAAGGGGAAATAGCGATAGAAATCTCGTTCCACATGCTGCACTGGAATTCGATGGGTAATTTCCTCATAGACTTGTGTATACTCTCGTATTGGAACACCCCGCTCTAACAATGCCAGCAATTGATTGTTCAGTGAAACGGTCATGGCCTGGGCTTCGGGCGTAGCAACAACAATCTCTGAAATCTGGAATTCGGTGACTGTTTGTGCGATATTGCTACTCGAAAATCGCTTGACGTCATCCAATTGGTGGTAATTTGAATTGTTCGGGTCAAAATCGATAATACCTACTATTTTATAATTCGGGTCCGATTTCTGAAGTGCGGTCAAAATAGGTACCACCGATTTTGAATCTGTAATTAACAAGACACGTTTAAAAAATCGTGGGGTTGAAATGAGCATGATGTATGCATACCTCCAAATGAACAAGGCAATATTGATAGAGAGAAAGAAATAGATAATCTGCATTCTATTTGCCGGAAGTTCTGGTGTATAGAAAGGAGTGAGCAAATAAAACAGCACCGTCACCGAGGCTGTGAGGATTACATTTTGAACTACAATTTCAAACTTGGCCGCCTTTTGAAGGTTGTAGAGCTCAAATATGGTGGCAAATACCGTAAGGTAGAGCGCTAGAACAATAGACCAAACCCAGCGAGTGCCATCAATTCTAAAATAATCGAAATTGAAAACCATGCCCACAAAATAAAGTACTGTGAGTACGGCAGCGATATCGATAATTCTCAATAAAACTTTACGTTCAGAAATATCAAAATGAATTGTTGATTTCTGTGCCATGTGATGGTTGGTTTGGGCATCTAAAAATAGGTATTTATTCCGATAATAGCGAAATCCACTGTGCTTTCACCAAAGACCAGTCAAATCGCGCTACCTTTTGCCGTGCATTTGTAGTTATACGCTCCACTTTATCTGGATTTTTCATCAAATCCAAGATGGCCGCAACAAATGGTTCTGCTTGTTCGGGTGGCACTAGTATTCCATCTTCATCATGCGTGATAAGAAATGGCAGTCCGCCCACATTGGTAGAAATTACGGGCATGCCCAGCGCCATGGCTTCCATCACACTCACAGGCGTATTATCAAAATTTGTAGTATTGATAAAGATATCGTGTTTCGCAGCGCGCGCAATCCACGCTTCTTTCGATAATTTCCCTGTGAATTCAACCTTTAATTGATCTCGTTCGGCTTCGGCCTTGCATCGCATATAACTTTCATCTTTTTGCGGACCAACCATGGTGAGTGAAGCGGAAACCCCTTTTGCGTTCAGCTGTCGAAGGATTTCCAACGCGAGCAACGGATTGTATATGTTTGAAAACGAACGTACCCAGAGTAATTTTGCTTCAACCTTTTTCCGCTGAATAAAAACATACTTATCGATTTGAATCGTATTCGGAATATAGACCAGATTGGTGTAACCCCTCGCGGTAAAGGCTTCCATCAAATAGTGTGAAGGTGCCACGCTGACCTCGGCATTATTGAAAAGCTGCTCGGAAAGTTTAGGACTGCGATCTAATCGAACAGGCAAATTGCCTCCTCTTAAAATAGGAATGTAGGGTAATGAAAACAATCGACAGGTTTTTGCCACAGCCACTGCATAAAAAAAATTCTGCGTGCTGTAAGTATCAATAAGTACTACCGTATTCTTCTTCGGAAACCGAATCACGGCCCAAAGCATATCCAACAAACGTAAAACCTTCGATTTTTGGGAAGAAGCTGTCTTCACTGAAAACCCTTCGTCTTTCAAAAAGTTCCCTAGCGTTTCAATGGAGGTAACCGTACTCCCCTTTTTAGACAGTTTGTTCCCGATGTAAAGCAGGCTTCTTTTCATTGTACTTAATATTCAACAGTGAGAGACCATAAATAAAGGCTGGCGCGGCAATTCGCATCGATGAATGAGCGATGGTTAATAACCAGAAAATCAAAAATGGATAAAAGAATATATTTCGTCTTCCCTGTGCCTTCGAAATCAACGGAACCGAAAGCAGTAAAATTAACGATAGAATTCCGAACACACCATGCTCTGATATCAAACGTGTAATTTCATTGTGACTGGCTACATAAATTCCCATGCGGTTTTCATAAAAATATCGGATACGACCAACTCCGACACCAAAAACAGGATTTTCGGCAAATGCTTGGAAATCTGCCGTCCACAATTCTGCTCTTCCCGTAGTAACATCTTCTTTTTCTCTTCCTAAAGCATCTTGATTGCTATATCTGTTTGCAATCAGACCGCCCGTTTGTAACACTGAAAAGGACCAGATCGCAAATAACACTGCAATCACCGCAATAATTCGATACCACAATTTCAGCTTAATTCTTGTTTTGGCAAATAAGAATATTATGGCCGTAAAAGCCACCATCATGATGCCCGCTGTAATCACTCCACCTCGGGAGAAAGTGATAATACCCCTATGAACAAAAGCCACCAAAAATACCATCATAAAGAGATGCACCAATTTATTTTTATAAGGAAGCAAAAAGCGAGAATACAGTATAAAAGCTCCCAAACCGAGCATGGTTGAAACTTGATTCGGACCAAATCCTCCTGAGGTGGCTGAAGTGGAAGCTGTTCCTGTGATCACTTCCCGCACATCGATATTGTAAAAATACACGTAGATGGTCATGGAAATAAGCGGATACACCAAGAAGTTTCCTATCGTATACAAGTCTTTAAGACGAATGCTTCTGCCATAGCAGTACAATGCGGCTATTGAAAGACACAACGGACCACTCAGGTTGAATAAAATATTTTGCCGAAACCGGGCATCAAACTCACTGTTCAAAAACGAGACATATACACCGGGGATAAGCAACAGTATATACACGATATAAACGAATGACTTTCTATTGAAGCCTTGGTAGATCATACCGATAGTTAGATATAGGATGACCATGTATTTTCCTGTCTCATATAAAAAGTAGGCTTTGGTCATTCTGAAGAATACTTCAGCACCTACCATATATGCCGCCGCAATGAGGACTTCCCGCTGTTTGTCTTGCAGCTTGAAAATTCGAAATAGGAAATAGGCCACCACCACCACAAAATAGAGTAGCATGGCTGGCCTAAACACCGTGGCCAACAACCCTATCCCAATATGGAATATGATAAAAAACAAAGGGTGATTTGCTATGTTATTTCGTTTCTCGATACCTATTCAAATGATTTAAGTGATGAGCTCTTTTAGCACACGCTGGTTGTAATGCTTATAGGTAAATCTTTCTGTCTCCTTATGGCCTGTCGTTGCCTTCTCCCTTAAGATTGCTTCGCTCTGCTGCATGGCCAACGCCATGGCTTCTGAGACGCATAAACCAGACAAATGTTCTAGCATAAATCCAGATGGTTCAACGTACTGCCGAATACTGGAGACATCAGAAACTATAGGGATGCACCCGTAATTCATTCCTTCAGCGATCACTTTTGGAAAACCTTCAGATTTACTGGGAAGTACGATAAAATGGCATTGCTCATAAATCTTAAAAACTGCGTCACGAGGCAAAAAGCCATGAAATTCTGTTCTAATTTTAAGGTCTTGACAAATGGCTTGATATTCGCGTTTATTTGGTCCGTCACCGATAAAGTGAAAGGTTCCTACTTGCTTAGATTCCCGCAAAAGTTCCAAGGCTTCTACAATATAATGCACCCCTTTGGCATCATCAAGGCGACCCACAAAACAAACGTGAAACGGATCGGAATATTCTTTCTGGCTGATAATTTCCAATCCTGCTGACCGCTCTTCAAGCGTGAGGCATGGGTTTTCAAATGAAAGGCAATGTTGTGGCTGATCGGGCCATTTCCCATTAATGGTTACCCTTCGGTCTTGATGTTTCAACAGCCACCTTTGGAAAGCAAATGCGATTGGAGCGTTTTTCTGATTCCAATTGCCACCATATTTGAACCATCCCTTTTTCGAGGTACCCCACATGAGGTATGGAATTACGAATACTCCAATACCGGTTGGACCTCTGAATTGAAACACATCTACTTCTTTTAAAGTTTTTCGCACCTTAGAGAGTATCTT
>JAWWCH010000097.1:0-6642 GCA_033720575.1 Marinirhabdus sp. | reverse complement strand
TTCAACTTACGTTTCTTCGCGATATAAACTTTTGCGAGTTTTAAGATTCCAGAAGGCAATTCATCACCCACTGAAATAGTAAATTTCTCACGACGCAAGTTTCCTTGAAGATCGTTTTCTTTTATTCGGTAGTTGTGCATCAAATCACGAACCATAGCGTTGGTCTCGTCATCTGTGGTCCACGTACCACCTACTAAGTGTGTATAGTCATCTACTGCGTTCAACATTTTTAGGGTGTATTTCTTTCCTTTCGGGAATACTACTTCACCTAAATCATTGGTTACGCCTTGCGCAGTTTTACCACCTACGATTGCGAATAGTTTTTCAACCAACACATCCTTCAAGGCGTCAAACTTCGCATCGTACTGAATTTCCAGTGCAGCGATGTCTTCTTTATCTTTTGCTCTTTTTCGCTTGTCTTTGATAGCACGTGCAAACAACTTCTTGTTGATTACAACTCCGCGTAGTGAAGGAGACGCTTTCAACGAAGCATCTTTTACATCACCTGCTTTGTCACCAAAGATGGCACGAAGTAATTTTTCTTCTGGTGTAGGATCGCTTTCTCCTTTTGGAGTAATCTTACCTATTAATATATCACCAGGTTTTACTTCGGCACCTACGCGAATCATTCCGTTTTCATCCAAGTCTTTTGTAGCCTCTTCAGATACGTTTGGAATGTCATTGGTCAATTCTTCGTTACCCAATTTGGTATCGCGAACTTCCAATGAATACTCATCAATATGGATAGACGTGAAAATATCATCACGTACCACTTTTTCAGAAATCACGATGGCATCCTCAAAGTTATACCCTTTCCAAGGCATAAAGGCTACCTTCATATTACGTCCCAGTGCCAGCTCTCCTTTTTCGGTAGCGTAGCCTTGACATAATACCTGTCCTTTTTCAACGCGATCGCCTCTATTTACGATAGGCTTCAAGTTGATAGACGTACTTTGATTCGTCTTTCTGAATTTTACTAACTGATAGGTTTTTGAATCCCCATCAAAGCTTACCATACGTTCTTCTTCGGTACGGTCATATTTAATGGTTATCTCGTTGGCATCTACGTATTCCACAACTCCATCACCTTCCGCATTGATCAATACACGTGAGTCACTTGCTACTTGGCGCTCTAGACCTGTTCCAACGATTGGAGAGTCTGCACGCAATAATGGTACCGCCTGACGCATCATGTTAGATCCCATCAAGGCACGGTTTGCATCATCGTGTTCCAAGAATGGAATCAACGAAGCCGAAATAGACGAAATCTGGTTCGGTGCAACGTCGGCATAATTCACGGTGGTTGGATCAACCACTGGGAAATCACCTTCCATACGAGCAATTACACGATCGGTATCAATCTTACCATCTTTTCCTAACGGAATGTTGGCCTGAGCGATCAACTGTCCTTCTTCTTCTTCAGCAGAAAGATATTGTGCTTCGTTCTTGAAATCGATTTTACCATTTTCAACCTTGCGGTATGGTGTTTCGATGAACCCAAGATTGTTCACTTTAGCATATACTGAAAGTGAAGAAATAAGACCAATGTTTGGTCCTTCAGGGGTTTCAATCGGACACAGTCTTCCGTAGTGGGTATAGTGAACGTCACGCACCTCAAATCCGGCACGCTCTCTCGAAAGACCTCCTGGTCCTAGGGCTGAAAGTCGACGCTTGTGCGTGATTTCGGCCAGCGGATTGGTCTGGTCCATGAACTGTGATAACTGGTTGGTTCCGAAGAACGAATTGATCACAGAAGACAAGGTCTTTGCATTGATCAAATCGATTGGCGTAAACACTTCATTGTCTCGAACGTTCATTCGCTCACGAATGGTTCTTGCCATACGGGCTAAACCAACACCGAATTGAGACGACAATTGCTCACCTACGGTACGAACACGACGGTTCGAAAGGTGATCAATATCATCGATCTCTGCTTTGGAGTTGATCAACTCGATCAAATATTTCACGATAGTTATGATATCCTGCTTGGTCAAGACCTGCTTGTCCATTTCGATATCCAACTGTAATTTTTTGTTCATACGGTAACGACCTACCTCACCAAGATTGTATCTCTGATCTGAGAAAAACAACTTGTTGATGATACCGCGAGCGGTTTCCTCATCTGGCGGTTCGGCGTTACGCAACTGTCTGTAGATGTGTTCTACCGCTTCTTTTTCAGAGTTGGTAGGGTCTTTTTGCAAGGTGTTGTGGATAATCGCATAATCTGCTTGTTGGTTATCCTCCTTGTGCAATAAGATGGTTTTTGAACCAGAATCCATGATCTCTTCGATGTGCTCTTTTTCAAGAACCGTATCACGATCTAGAACGATTTCATTACGTTCAATAGAAACTACTTCACCAGTATCTTCATCCACAAAATCTTCGTGCCAAGTTTTTAGCACACGGGCTGCAAGCTTGCGGCCCATATATTTTTTAAGACCTGTCTTTGTAGCTTTTACTTCTTCAGCAAGATCAAAAATCTCGAGGATATCTTTATCTCGCTCAAATCCGATAGCACGGAAAAGCGTGGTTACAGGTAATTTTTTCTTTCTATCGATATAGGCGTACATCACGCTATTGATATCGGTAGCAAATTCTATCCAAGATCCTTTGAAAGGAATAACTCGGGCAGAATATAATTTCGTTCCATTGGCATGGAATGATTGTCCAAAGAATACACCAGGTGAACGGTGCAACTGAGAAACTACAACACGTTCTGCACCGTTGATACAGAAGGTACCAGATGGTGTCATGTAAGGAATGGTACCTAAGTACACATCCTGTACAATAGTCTCAAAATCTTCATGTTCATCATCTGTACAGTATAATTTCAGACGCGCCTTTAATGGCACACTGTACGTTAAGCCACGCTCGATACACTCTTGAATGGAGTATCTTGGTGGATCTACGAAATAATCTAAAAATTCTAGTACAAATTGATTACGAGTGTCTGTAATCGGGAAATTCTCTAAGAAGGTCTTGTATAACCCTTCTTGACCTCTTTCTTCTGACTTGGTTTCCAACTGGAAAAAATCCTGGAAGGATTTGATCTGAATATCCAAGAAGTCTGGATAGTCTGTTCTATTGATAATAGAAGAGAAATTCAATCTTTCAGTTTGCGTTGCTGACATCTATGGACGGAATTTTAATTAAAATAATAGGCGTGCGCGTATACTCATTTCATGGTCACCTTTATATACGCAAAATGGTTTAGGTCTTTCCGGGGGTTCCGGAAGACCTAAACCTTAAGGTTTGAAGTAGGGTTTGGCTTACTTAAGCTCAACCTCTGCTCCAGCTTCTTCTAGTTGAGCTTTAAGTGCTTCAGCTTCGTCTTTAGAGATTCCTTCTTTAATTGGAGAAGGAGCGTTATCTACTAATTCTTTAGCGTCTTTAAGACCAGCACCAGTTAATTCCTTAACTAGTTTTACAACTGCAAGTTTAGAACCTCCAGCGGCTTTAAGAATTACGTCGAATTCTGATTGCTCTTCAGCGGCGTCACCACCTGCAGCACCTCCACCAGCAGCAACAGCTACAGCTGCAGCAGCAGGCTCGATACCATACTCATCTTTTAATATAGTAGCTAATTCATTAACCTCTTTTACGGTTAAGTTAACTAATTGTTCTGCGAAATCTTTTAAATCTGCCATTTTCTATCGTTTTAAAAATAATTTTAATTTATATAATTTAATTAGTGCTAATGTTGGTTACCCTTCGCGTTCTGAAAGGGTCTTTACAATACCTGCAATGGTACCACCGCTGCTCTTAAGTGCAGAGATAACATTCTTGGCAGGAGACTGGAGTAATCCGATGATATCTCCAATAAGCTCTTCTCTAGACTTGATGTCTACAAGAGCATCTAGTTGATCATCTCCTACGTAAATTGCTTCTTCAATGAAAGCTCCTTTCAATAAAGGCTTATCAGATTTTTTTCTGAATTCTTTGATTACTTTCGCTGGTGCATTACCAGTTTCAGAAACCATCAAAGAAGTATTCCCTTTTAAAACTCCAGTTAATTCACCGAAATCTTTGTCTGAGGCTTCCATTGCTTTAGCAAGCAATGTATTTTTTACCACGTTTAACTTTACGCCCGCTTTAAAGCAAGCTCTGCGCAAGTTTGAGGTATTTCCTGCATCCAAACCTGAAATATCAGCTAAATAGATATTTGCATTTTCAGATAACTGTGCAGTCAACGTTTCAATTACTTGTGATTTTTCTTCTCTAGTCATATCTTCAATGTTTACTGCTCAGTAAATCTTTTGGTATCAATTTCAACAGAAGGTGACATTGTAGAAGACATATAAATGCTCTCAATGTAAACCCCTTTTGCTGCTTGAGGCTTCAGTTTTACCAATGTGGTTAATAATTCTCTTGCGTTTCCTGCAATTTTTTCAGCATCGAATGATGCTTTTCCGATTGCTGCGTGCACGATTCCAGTTTTATCAACCTTGAAGTCGATTTTACCAGCTTTCACGTCAGAAACTGCTTTAGCAACGTCCATTGTTACTGTACCAGTCTTTGGGTTCGGCATAAGACCACGAGGTCCTAATACACGTCCTAACGGACCTAATTTACCCATCACACTTGGCATCGTCACAATTACGTCAACGTCTGTCCAACCTCCTTTGATTTTATCGAGGTACTCGTCTAATCCAACGTAATCTGCTCCAGCTTCTGTTGCTTCGGCCTCCTTATCTGGAGTAACCAATGCCAACACCTTTACATCTTTACCTGTACCGTGAGGTAAGGTAACAACACCTCGTACCATTTGGTTTGCTTTACGTGGATCCACGTTAAGGCGTACCGCAAGGTCTACAGAGGCATCAAAATTTACGTTGGTGATCTCTTTTATTAAAGCAGAAGCTTCAGCAACAGTGTAAGAGCGATCTTCCACTTTTTGAACAGCTTCCTTTTGCTTTTTTGTTAATCTTGCCATTTTATAGATTCTTTTTTTGGATTAAAAAGGAGCTGCTCCTTTTACTTTAACTCCCATAGATCTCGCAGTACCGGCTACCATTTTCATAGCAGACTCAACGGTAAATGCGTTAAGATCTGGCATTTTGTCTTCTGCAATCGCTTTTACTTGATCCCAAGTAATAGTTGCTACCTTGTTGATGTGTGGTTCACCTGAGCCTTTTTTAGCTTTGGCGGCCTCAAGGATTTGAACTGCAGCAGGAGGTGTCTTAATCACGAAGTCGAACGACTTGTCTTTATACACCGTAATCTGTACAGGCAATACTTTTCCTTGCTTATCTTGGGTTCTTCCGTTAAATTGCTTACAGAATTCCATGATATTCACACCGGCAGCACCTAATGCTGGTCCAACTGGTGGAGACGGGTTAGCGGCTCCTCCGCGAACTTGCAGTTTTACTACTTTATCTACTTCTTTTGCCATTGTTTTAGTTTAAAATTTGGTTTTTCTAAAGTGGAAGCCTAAGAAAAAACCTATTTATAGCGTGTAACAATTATACTTTTTCAACTTGCATATAGCTCAGTTCCAATGGTGTTTTTCTTCCGAAAATCTTCACCATCACTTCCAGCTTACGCTTTTCTTCGTTTATTTTCTCAACCGTTCCGTTGAAACCGTTGAACGGTCCGTCAATTACTTTTACCGTTTCACCAATAATGTAAGGAATGTTCACATTTTCATCCTGAACTGAAAGTTCATCTACTTTTCCTAACATTCTATTCACTTCAGATTGGCGAAGTGGCACGGGATCTCCCCCTTTGGTTTCACCCAAAAAGCCGATTACCCCATTAATTGACTTGATAATATGCGGTATTTCGCCGGCCAAACTTGCTTGAATCATAATATATCCAGGAAAGTAAACACGTTCTTTGTTTGTTTTCTTTCCATTGCGGATTTGAATGACCTTTTCGGTAGGCACAAGAACTTGTTCGATATAGTCTTGTAAATCCAAACGAGTAATCTCAGTTTCGATATACGACTTTATCTTGTTCTCTTGTCCACTTACTGAACGAACAACATACCACTTTTTTGTACTCTTTGTTTCAGTCATATTTACGACTTAATCCAGTTAAAATATTGTTCAATAACACTACTGAAGACTTGGTCAACGCCAAATACAGCTAATGCCAAAATCACAGAAAACACTGCAACAATAACGGTAAGCTTTTGTGCTTCAGCACCAGTTGGCCAAGACACGTGGTTCTTCAATTCGTTATATGATTCTTTAATATAATTTACCATGGTAATGGGTTTAATATGATCCTGGAACTATGTCCCAATGCTGCACGGGTTGAGAGACTCGAACTCCCGACACCTGGTTTTGGAGACCAGTGCTCTACCAACTGAGCTAAACCCGTTTATCGGGTTACCTTGATCGTCAACAGACCATCGACTAGGCTTAACCCCGTTATAAAAGTCAAGGCGTTCCGCCTTTAGACGGAACACCTTTACCTTATATATAAACTAAATTAGTCTAAGATTTCAGTAACCTGACCGGCTCCTACTGTTCTACCACCCTCACGGATTGCAAAACGAAGACCAACATTCATTGCGATTGGTTGGATCAACTCAACGTGGATGGTTAAGTTATCTCCTGGCATTACCATCTCAACGCCATCAGGAAGACTAATGTTTCCAGTTACGTCAGTTGTACGTACGTAGAACTGTGGACGGTA
>JAWWCH010000096.1:0-6712 GCA_033720575.1 Marinirhabdus sp. | reverse complement strand
GCGACCGTTAGTAATTCACAGGAATATTTCGGCACAACCATTTTTGGTGATGGCGGATTTGATACAGCGTACAGCTCGGTTACGAATAGCCAAGGGCTTGTGTTCACCGGAGGACTGTTCCAAACTACACTGACGGTTGGTCCAGATACCGTTGTGTCTGCTGGAGGAAACGCAGATGGATATGTAGCCATACACGATAGCGAAGGTGCTCCTGTTGGAGTTTTAAGCTTTGGAGGTGGGTTTGACGATGTAGTGATCGATATGGCTGTTGATGCCAATGATAATCTTTACATCACAGGGTATTTTCAGGGTGCAAACCCAAATAACCCATTTGATGCTGATCCAGGTCCAGGAGTTTTTCCATTACTTCAGCCTGCCTTCGGCTTGAGTCGTGATCTATTTGTTATCAAATTAGATAACAACCAAGAATTTGTTTGGGCAAAGCAGATCAGTAACCCATTCGGTTTTGGAGCCATCAATGAAGATGCCCAGACAATAGAATTGGATAATGCCGGGAATATTTATATAGGAGGTTCGTTCCTATTGGCTGATTTTGATCCAGATCCTGCTGTAAACAACACAGTTTTTTCTGCAGATAGCTCAAGTCCTGATGGCTTTATTTTAAAATTAGACAACGATGGTAATTTCGTTTGGGTACAAACCTATGAAGGTCCAGGAGGTATTGTGGAAGTTGAAGATATTCACTTTGATGCCAATGAAGACATTTTGGTTGTTGGTCGATTTAGAAACCAAGTAGACCTTGATCCATCGGCAGCTGTAGACAATTACACGACCAATGGTTCAGATGATATTTTTATTACCAAAGTAGATAGTGATGGAAACTACATTTGGGGACAAGTATTTGGAGGCAGCAACCTTGAAATCGCTAATATGATTACAGAAATCAATAGTGAGATTTATATAGGAGGTACATTCAGTGGAACGGTAGACTTAGATCCTAGTGCGGGCGATAACACGGTAACTTCAAATGGAGATGTTGATGCATTCGTGTCTAAGTTCGACGCTGACGGAAACTACGTGATGAGCTTTACCTTAGGTGGAGCAACCAACGTTGATATAGAAAATGTATATCATATTTCTGAAGGGCCGAACGGCGATGTGTTCCTCGCAGGGTGTTTTCTTGATACTGCAGATGTTGACCCAAGTGCCAATGAAATTTTAATTACTTCAAATGGAGGAAACGATAATTTCTTTATTCAACTGGACACGGATATGAATTATAAAAATCACTGGAGTATTGGTGGCCCAGATTCTGAGAATAACCCGCACTTGTTATTTAACGACTTGGGAGAAGTTCTTTCTATCGGAATGTTCCGAGATACCGTAGACTTCAACCCTTTTGCAGGAGAAGATTTTCAATCTGCAGTAGCACAATCAGATATCTACGTTTCTCGGTTGTTTCCCTTTAATGTAGGGAACGATGCTTGTACAGGAGCTATAGCGGTAAGCTGTGGTGAGACCGTAACTGGAGAAACCATATTCGACACCGATAGCGGTGGAAATGCAGCACCCGACGAATTTTTTAGCTATACAGGAAATGGTAATCTAGAGTTGGTTACGGTTTCACTTTGTAATGGTACTGATTACGATAGTGTACTCCGCGTATTTGACAACTGTGACCTAACCAACGAAATCGCTTCAAACAATGATGCTTGTGGCACGCAGTCTGAATTACAATTTGTTTCAGATGGCAGTACGACTTACTTTATCATGGTGGAAGGGAACGATATTGCCTCTGGAAACTTCAGTATGGAAGTTAGCTGTGAAGAATTACCAGAAAACGACTTCTGTTCAGGAGCACTGCCAATTGCTTGTGGAGACACAGTAACAGGTACTACCGATGAAGCAACCCTTGATACTGCTCCAGTTTGTGTTACCGATATCACTGCGCCTGGCGTATGGTACGTGTTTGACGACACAAGCGGTCTAATCACCGATTATACGCTGTCTATGTGTGATGGAAATACCAACTATGACAGCAAGATTACCGTATATTCAGGTGACTGCGGTGCCTTGGTTTGTGAGATTGATAATGATGATTCCTGCGGACTCCAATCTGAAGTGAGTTTTCAAGGAGACGGAAACACGACCTATTACATTTTGGTACATGGATTTGGCACGAACACGGGAGATTTCTCTCTAAACCTTGAATGTGCTCCAATTCCACCTCCAAACGACAGAATTGCAAACAGTATTGATGTAGATCAAATTGGATTTCCCTACACAGATCCTGCCGTTGCACTTCCTGCTGCAACGGTTGAAGATGGCACTCCAGCAGGCTGTGATAACGCAGGTGTAATTGGAGTCTGGTATCATTTCACTCCTGAAATGGACGGACTCGCAACTGCCATGGTAACTACACCTGGTGGCTATACATCTGTTACTTTTTACACGGCTCCCAATGAGCAGGCGGTTGAAACTGATCTTACTTTGGTTGATTATTTCAACAACCAATGTGTACCAAGTACAAGTGCTTCTATACCTGTTGAAGCCAACCAGGCCTATTATGTATATGTAGCGAATACCGAAGCCATAAGTGATGTGGTGATTGATGGTACCTTCTTCTTAGGAAATGAAGACTTTACTGCTGATACCATATCTATGTTCCCCAACCCTGCACAAGATTATTTTACCATTCAAGCAGGAAGTAACACTCAGATTGATGGTGTTACCATGTATAATGTGGTTGGACAACGCGTTTTAACCCACACAGAAGTTTCAAACGAAGTTTCAATAAACGTAGCAAACCTAGCTCAAGGAACGTATATCGTTCAAATTGAAATGAATGGTCAAACATTCATGAAAAAACTGCTTGTAGAGTAGTTACATATGGTTATATGGTTAAGGGGCTTGAAGCAATTTGAGTCCCTATTTTTATGTCTAATGGCTATTATTTGAGGTTCTTGAGAATAAAATCCAAGGTCTGATTGGTATTTTCATTGGTGCTGAAAGCAAAGTTCGTATAGGTGTTCTCTCGAGCTAAGCCCTCTTCTTTCCACTTTGTAACCATACCTGCATGGTCAAAAGACACCTTTCCCGCTAATAACTCATCTAAATTCTGAGCATTTTGAAAGGCATCATACACTTTTTTAAGTCCCGTGAGATACATATAATCCTTGGTGAAGCCACCACCTCGATGTGCGCGCAAGGAAATATTATACGCCTCTTCCCTATTTAGTTTATATTGGTTGTGCAACAAATCGAAGGTGGCGCAGAAATCGTATCCTTTTCGCAAGCTATCGGTGGCCATAACGCGGTACGCCAATTCTTTTAATCGATGCAGGGTGAGACAACCGCTCATATATTCGCTAAACACCGCAAGCCCTTCTTGAGTCTCTACATTGTTCGGAAACCCATTGTGGAATATCTTCAACGATTGATTCAAGCCGTTGAACGTCGTGACCATATGCACACCAATTTCATGATTCGCCAATACCTTTAACTGATTGGCGCTAAAGCGATGGTTTTTCTTCAGCAACAGCGTTTGTGTGTTATTCTGAACCATAGCCGCAGCTGAAATTTTAGTGGAAAACTTAATGGTAAAGCTGAAATTGTAGCGTTTCGTGAACTCTGAGAAATAGGAAGCCGCATCTTCTGCACTGAATACCGGAAATAGTTCACTGTCATATTCTTCATCTTTAAAGTGAAGAATGAATCTGGCATTCTCTACATCCTTGTCTGTAGGTGTTCCAAATGATTTAAGATTGTTGTAGTAAAACTTTTGTCCTTTACCAATGGTTTCTATGCATTGGATGAGTCCTGAATAATCATAAATCACGTCACGGTAAAAATTTCGGGATAGTTCGTCTTTGATACTATCTATATCTTGCGAAAACAACTGTTGTTGCAGTTGGTGCGCATCGAAATCAATTTTTCGATAATGGTAATTAGGATTGATATTATATTTGGAAGCAAAGAACTTTCGCTTTTCGGCTTCGATATTGATCGGATTGATGTAATTGAGCAATTCAATCTTCTGCACCAGCTTATTGAGCGCAGCGTCAATTTTAAATAGATTGGGATGTGTTTGTAAAAGTGCTTCGGCAGTGGCCATAGTTAATTTTTAAACGAATTGTAAAATTGGGTGGCATGTGCTTTTACCTTAGATTGAAGCTGTTGCTCTATGGCGGCTACCACCTCGGGATAAATTACTGCTTCCAACTCATCACAATAGACTTTCTTGAACTCGGTAGCCAATACCAAGGTATCCTTAAAGTGCTGGGTGATATATTTTAAAAAGTATCCGTTTCCTTGAAAGGTATCATTTATTTTTGCCGTTGTATTAATTTTATGTGGAAGTTTTAATTCTTCCAATGAAGCTCGCCACGATTCAATTGTTTCACCAAAACGTTCATTATCAATATTTGCGGTACCCAAATTGATCACCGGCACTTCTCGATCCCAGCGGCGCCAATTATAACTGTGCATGTCGTAAACTACGGCAGTTCCAAATTTCTCTTCCAGCTTTTGAATCAACGCATGTACTACACTGTAAAATGCAGCATGCTTCGCTAAGCTCTTGTTCTTTTGATCTTCCTCAAGTGGATTTTTCCAGAGTTTTTTCCCCCAGGCATCTTCGTAAATAGCTTCATCCGGGGCACGGTTCAAATCATATTCAAATCTACTGTCGCAACCAGCAATTATAATGGGATGTGTTTTTACAAATTCCTTGGTACAGGGATCTTCTTCGAACCATCGCTCGTATTCAGTATGCAGGCAATTTTCCCACAATTCTTTTCTAAACTGATGGCCGTCATGAACCGCTCCGCAGACATAGGGAACATATTCGCTAACCTTGAGGGTAAACGAGTAGTCATCTGCGACAGCTTCGAAGACTTCTTCATTGGCTATTTTTTTGCGTATTTCTGAAACGGATAGACGAACCATGCTGCAACCAATTTAAGCTTCTTTTACGTGTTTTCTGAGTTTGGTGCGGCGCTCAAAAGCGGTGACCCGCTCTTGTACCTTGTCTTCTACAAAATCGATTATTTTCTCTTGAAGACGGGTTTTATACACTTTATTGATATAGGTGATTCCGCCAGGAGACATCACGTTCACTTCTACTAGCATCCCGCCTATCACATCAATACCGCAGAAATAGAGTCCGTCTTTTACTAATTTCGGACCAATACGTCTGCACAATTCCTTTTCTTGTTTGGTAAGGGTGTGTTTTTGTACTGAGCCTCCGGCAGATACATTACTTCTGTGATCTTCCTCCCCGGGAACACGCGCCATAGCCCCTATGGGTTGTCCGTTCAATAATAAAATCCGCACATCACCTTTATCAGCTCCTTCAATATAATCTTGCAAAATCACATAATTTGAAGTGCCATCTTTATTATCTATGTAAAAATCCAACAGCGAATTGATACTCTTCATCGCCCGTTTTTCGATAAGAATTACCCCAGACCCACCGTAGCCATTTAATGGCTTTAGAATCATCTTATCTGGGCCCTCCTTAATGATTTGCTTCAGATATTCCTTGTTCTTTGTGACATGGGTACGGGGAATAAATGCATTGTTTTCATCCTCAAAAACAGCAGTATACAATTTGTTGTTTGCTCTTCTGATACCATCAAGGTCGTTCATGATAAACACATCATCTTTCACACTGTCCAAAAAGTTGAGCATGATCATGTCTAAGGGCGGATTGCTACGCAAGATAATCACGTCAAATCCCGCTAAGGGAAGCATTTCATCATAGAATTCTGCTTTGTTATGAAAGGATGTCAGTTTCGCCGGCACCTTTTCCATTCGCTTTAAGCACCGAGAAAAGGCATACGCCACGCTATCTCGAATGGTAAGGTTTGCAGGTGTCGTTACGGCAAGACCATGGCCTCGTTTTGCAAACTCTTGAATCATCGCTAAGGTGGAGTCGTTTTCCGGGTCCATTTCCTCCCAAGGATACATAATAAAGCAAACGTTCATGTGAATTCTATTTTTGGTTGTAATCAAAAATAGCAATTCTAAAATCGGCAATCAAAATAAATTGAACAAATCAAACCGCTGTATTGGTAGTGCCTACTATTGATATATTCTGAAGTTGTCAAACCCCAAGACATCGTCTTGACCGTTTTGCTCAAATTGAAGCAGTAATTGGACAGAAACCGTTCCGCCTGGAATGATTTCAGTTATGGTGCCAACAGCAGATTGGTCAGTGGTTGACGGATTAATGAATTGAACCTGTGGCTGCGGAATACCATCTATTATAATTTGATAATATCCATTGTCGCCCGTATCCAATCTGAAGTATTCATAATCGAATGCTAAGACAGTCCCACTTAGGGCGGTAGAGACATCGATTGCATTAAAGGTAATGGTCGCTAGTCCCATCGTTCCATTTCCTTCGTCATCTAGATCTCGAACTCCTAAAAAATTATTGGTTAAGCTGCCAAGATTGCTGAATATACTATTGTATGCATCAGTTATTCCGAAGAAACCATCGGTCCCGTTATCAAAAAAAGCAATGTCTGAAGTATAACCCCATGTGGTGTTCAAGTCAAAGTTTTGGGCGTAACCTCCAAATTCAATTTGATTCAAACAATGAGCATTTTCCCAAGATGTGCCATTCCAAATTTGGAGACACTGCGTTTCTTCTAGAAACATCATCATTCCAGCATCTGTGGTGGAGTTCGGGTTAATTGTAGTGCGGTTCGCCAAGGTTGGAACACGCGGCACCAACATGCCTTTG
>JAWWCH010000095.1:0-6722 GCA_033720575.1 Marinirhabdus sp. | reverse complement strand
GACTGAGAAATGGCCTTGGTGATGCCCTCTTTTTTTGGGGATTGTACTACAGCATCATTGTGCAATAGTCGACAAGGCAAAGTGCTATTGGCCATAGCTTGCTGAATTAGGGCTTCCGACGTGTCCGTGGAATGGTCATTTACAAAGAGCACTTCGAAATGGGGGTGCGGGTAGTTGAGTTTTTGCAGTGAACGGATTAGTTTGGGAAGGTTTTTGGCTTCATTCCGAAAGACGACAATAATCGAGAATTTGATAGTGTCTACTGAGCGTTCCGAGTTAAAAGTGGGAACCTTTCGATTTCCATAGAAGAGCAATCCGATGAGCACCACATAGAGCGCAAAGATGATGGAACACCCCACTATCATCTGGAGCCGCTTTTGAACGTTAACACAAAATAGCTCCCAATTATCGCTGGAAGTACCACGTTTAACACCCACATGATGAATACGGTAGAAAGTACCGCTATTTCTGAAATTCCTGCGAAGGAAAATAACCACACCGCAACGCTACCTTTTACCACAACATCTAATACAAAAAAGGTGGGCACGATAGAGGCAAGGAGATACATGCTACATAGTAATGGGGCAACCGTTACAAAAGTTGCGCTGGCGTCAAACAACCATAAAATTCCATAGAACAAAATGCTGAATACCAAATAGCGAGCGATAGAAAATCCTAGAAGTGCAATTTTATCTCCCATCAAAATCTGCTTAAAGTGCCTCCAGAGGTTGCTGAGTGAAAGTCCTTGTATGCCCAATTGTTTTTTTCGGAAGAGATAGGTGAGTACTGAAATTCCGAGTATGAAAATACATAGGTACAATAGCATGTCGGTGCGCAGGGCAACTCGATACTGGTACAGAAAAATTGCAAAAGCAGGAATTCCAAACAACACTGTGGTACCCATCTGAGCACCATGGTGCACTACATTTAGAAAAAGAATCCGTTTGCGATGATGCCGAGGGAAATAAAGTGCTTTGGCACCGTATTCTCCGATGCGATTGGGTGTAATCAAAGAGGCGGTCAATGCACCCAGACTCTGTTTTGCAGCTTCAGAAAACCCTATCGGAATTTGGATTCCTACCGTGCGCTTCCATTTTGCGATTTCCAATAGCCAATTGCAGGTTGCGGCCAGTAGAAATGTCACAACGACCAAATAACCATGTTGGGTGAAGTTATCGCTGATGTTTGGTCCAACTACGAAGGCCTCTGCCTGTATTTTGTCATAAATATAGGCAAAACCTAATACGAGCACTAAAAGTTTTAGGGCAACGGGCCAATATTGCTTAGCTTTGTGTGCGACGGTGGTCATAGATGCGAATGTACTGAAATTACATCGTGATTTATAGAGGTGTATTTAGAAAACATGCCGTAAACCGTTGTATAACCTGAATCTATTTTCACTTTGTCGAAAACCGAAAAAATAATCTTAGGAATTGACCCAGGGACAACCATTATGGGGTTCGGCCTCATCAAAGTGGTGGGTAAAAAAATGGAATTCCTTCAGCTCAACGAGTTGCAATTGTCTAAATACGACGATCACTACGTTCGGTTACGCCATATTTTTGAACGCACCATTGAACTCATCGAGACCTTTCATCCAGATGAAATTGCCATAGAAGCACCCTTCTTCGGAAAAAATGTGCAATCGATGCTGAAATTGGGTCGCGCCCAAGGGGTCGCCATGGCCGCAGGACTTTCACGTCAAGTTCCTATCACAGAGTATTCGCCCAAGAAAATTAAGATGGCCATCACCGGAAATGGAAATGCCAGCAAAGAGCAAGTCGCCAAAATGTTGCAAAGTACCTTAGGACTCAAAGAACTTCCAAAGAACTTGGACAGTACCGACGGACTCGCAGCTGCGGTTTGTCATTTCTATAACGAAGGTCGCGTGCAAGTGGGTAAGAATTATTCAGGTTGGGCGTCGTTCGTAAAACAAAATGAAAAACGAATTGATAAGTGAGGAGGACAACAGTTCTTTTCAATGCTCAAGTCTATAAACTCAATACTCAAGACTAACACCTATGTCAGGCATCTATATCCATATTCCGTTTTGCAAACAAGCCTGTCACTACTGCGATTTCCACTTTTCAACGTCTTTAAAACATAAGGACAAATTGCTGGAAGCGCTCATTTTAGAATTGCAACTTCGGAAGGATGAACTGAACGAAACTGTGGAAACGATATATTTTGGTGGTGGAACGCCTAGTGTGTTGCGTAGTGCCGAAATAGAGAATATCCTGAACGCGGTGTATGACAATTATAGCGTTGCCGACCTGCCCGAAATCACCTTGGAAGCAAACCCAGATGACCTTACCGAAAAAAAGGTTGCTGAACTCGCTAAATCGCCCATTAATAGGCTTTCTATTGGTGTGCAATCTTTTTTTGAAGAAGATTTAAAGCTCATGAATCGTGCACATAATGCTGCGGAAGCGAAAACATGTATAGCACGTGCCAAAGCACATTTTGATAATTTGAGTATCGACTTGATCTACGGAATTCCCGAAATGAGCAATGACCGTTGGTTGGCGAATATCGAAGAAGCACTGCGCTTCAATATTCCGCATTTGTCGTGCTACGCGCTTACCGTGGAGCCCAAAACAGCCCTCGAAAACTTCATCAAAAAGGGCATTGTGCCACCGGTTGAAGATGAGGTGGCTCAGGCGCATCACGAACTGTTGCTGAAACGCACCGAAGCCGCTGGCTACGAAAACTACGAATTCTCCAATTTCAGCAAACCGGGTTGGCATTCCAGAAATAATATGGCGTATTGGCAAGGGAAACCGTATTTGGGTGTTGGACCTTCTGCCCACAGTTACGATAGCAATAGACGAAGTTGGAACATTGCCAATAATCCGATGTATATCAAACAACTTGAAGCAGGAATTCTCCCGCTTACCCGTGAAACACTTTCAAAAAACGATAAATACAACGAGTATGTCATGACCCGCTTACGAACAGCGCAAGGGGTTTCGTTAACTGAAATTTCCGAAGCATTTGGAATTCGATTTCATGACTATCTCCTAAAAATGGCTGCGCCTCATATCGCGGCGCATCGTTTAATGATGAAGGAAAATGCACTTGTAGTAACAAAAAAAGGTAAGTTTTTAACGGATGGCATCGCATCCGATCTTTTTCTGGTTTCCTTGCACTAAGAAGTTTGTATATTGAAGCCTAAATTGAATGTATGAAAGCAACCCTTAACATAAACGATACGCTAGTAACCGTTGATTTGAGCAATCCGTTCGATTTGTCCATCCCTTTGCGAGCCAACCCTGATAATCCATTGGCCTGGTTTCATGAAACTCCCGAAATTGCGCCTGTTCAAATTGACAAATGGGTCGGAAAAGTATCAAAAGGGGCTTCAGTGAATTTTAATACCATCATTTTCAACCCACATGCCCATGGAACACATACCGAGTGTGTTGGACATATTGCCGAAGAGGTGTTTTCAGTAAATAAAGCGCTGCAACAGTTTTTCTTTACTGCGGAAGTGATTACCGTTACACCTGAATCTTTTGGTGATGACTTGGTGATTCCGGCTGCCCAACTCAAGGGTTTGCTTCAGGACAAAACGCCTAAAGCTTTAATCATAAGAACGTTGCCCAACCTTCCGAAGAAAAAATCAAAGAATTATTTAAATTCGAATTGGCCTTATTTGCTAGAAAATGCGGCAATATTTCTCCGAGAAATTGGCGTTCAACACCTGTTGATCGACCTGCCAAGTGTAGACAAAGAAAAGGACGGCGGAAAATTGCTTGCGCATAAAGCATTTTGGAACTATCCCGCCCATCCGAGACATGAAGCTACCATTACCGAATTTATTTATGTGCCAAACAAGGTTAAGGATGGGAGCTACTTATTAAACCTTCAGATGGCATCTTTTGAGAATGATGCTAGTCCGAGCAGACCAGTACTCTACAAATACCTATAACATGAAAAATGTATTAAAAATTGAAGAATTGGGCCTTTTCGTGCTCGGCATTTGTGCGTTTTCTACCTTACCATTTGCTTGGTGGTGGTTTTTGGTGTTACTGCTTACCCCAGATATCGGGATGCTAGGCTACCTCGTCAACAACAAGGTTGGCGCATTTACGTATAATATGTTTCACCATCGCGCCGTTGCCGTGGCGTTCATCATTTTTGGTTACTTTTATGCAAATGAAATCATTCTTTTAATCGGAGTTATGCTTTTTTCGCACATTGCATTTGATAGAATGTTTGGGTACGGACTCAAATATCCATCCGGTTTTAAAGACACACATTTAGGGAAAATAGGGAACTAGCTAGTATGGAATTACTTTTTATAGGTTTAGCATTTGGTGCAGTGGTCGCTTATTTTTTGTTTCTGAAATTTAGCAGCAGTCGCAAAAAGGATAAGACCCAGTCGCAGTCGGTTATTTTAATGGAACGCATTCGAACCGTTTGTAAATTTATTTCGGTGGAAGGTGACTTTTCGGAAATCTACCATTACGAAAACGTAAAAGACAAATGGATGAACTTGTTGCTCGGCAAGAAAAAAGCACTTATTCTAATTGAAGCAAAGGCACACGTAGGATTTGATCTGACTAAAATTCATATGGATGCCGATACTAAAACGCGAACCATCAAGCTTACCAATTTTCCGAAAGCCGAGTTGCTTACGGTAGAAACCGACTTCAAATACTACGACAAAAAAGAAGGTTGGGCCAATCCGTTTACCGCTACCGACCTCACGGAAATTAACCGCGAAGCCAAACAGCACATCGTAGACAAAATACCGAGTAGTGGCTTGCTGGCTGAAGCAGAAACACAGGCCTTAGATACCATAAAACTCATGGAGACACTGGTAGAAACGATTAATTGGAAGTTAGATTATACTGCCTTGGTGCTTTCCACAAAAGAACCCCAAAAACTAGAGTCATGAACGTGAATGCAACACGTCAACGAATGCGTTTAAGAGACGTATCGGTTTTTTTTATGTTGGTTTTGCTGAATGTAATATCGCTACAATCGCAAGACATGACTCGTGTGGACGCCATGGTTCAATTTTATCCCAATACTTTTGAAAGTGTAGCGGAACTCTCAAATCGAATCTCGCGTGATTTTTCCACAGAGGAAGAAAAGGTTCGGGCGATGTACGGCTGGATTATCCATAATGTGCGGTATGACCCCGATGAATACAAAGTGTTCAACTATAAATTCAAAGACTTTCGAGATCGCAACGCCAAGGAAGAAATCATGCGGAATAAAATCATTGAACGAACCGTTCAAAAAGGAATTGGGGTATGTGAAGGTTATGCCATGTTGTTCGAAAAACTGTGTGAAATGCAGGGCATTCGCAACTATTTGGTTCGCGGTGACGCCAAAACGAATTTTAAGGACATCGGACGGGAATTTCAGAAATTACACATGTGGAACGTGGTCTATATCGATGATTTACCCTATCTGCTAGACGCCACTTGGGGTGCCGGACGTTTCAATCAGACGTTTATAAAAGAGCCTAGCTATTATTGGTTTCAAACAGATCCCAAATTGTTCGTGAATACGCATTATCCCGATTTGCCCGAAGACACGTTATTGGAAAAACCATTGAGCAAGTCAGATTTTGCGCAAATGCCGCTCATCATTTCCAAGCAGTTGTATTTGGAAAATGTCATGACTCCCAACAGCGGATTGCTAAATGTACCCAGTCGTGAAATTCAATTTCAACTACAAATGAAGGCTCCGAAAACCATTTCCTATGCCTATAATTTTAAAAAGGAGAAGATTGAAGTTCCTTTTACTTCGGAAAAAGGAACCGTTCAATTTTCAGTTAGGAATGACATCGGCAAACTCATTGTCTATTTTGACGATGCTCCTGCCTTAGCGTATATTGTGGAATAAGATGAACATCGAAGAATTTAGAACGTATTGCCTCAAAAAGAAAGGTGTGACCGAATCACTTCCCTTCGGGCCAGACACTCTGGTTTTTAAAGTGATGAATAAAATGTTCGCGGTCTGCGGACTCGAACGCACGCCCACCCAAGTGAATTTGAAATGTGATCCGGATCGTTCTGAAGAATTGCGAGCCGAGTACGACGGACTCATCATTCCGGGATGGCATATGAACAAACACCATTGGAATACGGTGTTTATTGAAGATCAATTGCCGCCGAAACTTGTTGTAGAACTCATCGATCATTCATACGATTTAATCGTAGCTTCGCTCACCAAAAAACTACAAGCCGAGCTTGCCAACTTATAATGGATTCACTCACACAAATCGTATTAGGGGCTGCAGTTGGCGAAGCGGCGCTGGGCAAAAAAGTTGGTAATAAGGCAGCGTTATATGGCGCGATTGCAGGAACCATTCCCGATTTGGATGTTGTCGCCAATTATCTGGTAGATACCGTAACTGCTCTTGAATGGCATCGCGGATTCACGCATTCAATTGTCTTTTCTATTATCGCAGCTCCATTGTTTGGTTGGATGGTTTCCCTGTGGGAAAAGAATGCTTCGGCACGAGAATGGACTTGGCTCTTTTTTCTCGGATTCATCACCCACCCATTATTAGACGCACATACTACTTGGGGTACCCAACTATTTTGGCCCTTTGACCTGCGGTTGGCTTATAAAAACATCTTTGTGATTGATCCGTTATACACGCTACCGTTTCTCGTTTTCTTGATTCTTGCCATGGTTCGAAAACGCACCGACCCAAAACGGCGAAAACTCAATACCATCGGACTCTGGGTGAGTAGTGG
>JAWWCH010000094.1:0-6791 GCA_033720575.1 Marinirhabdus sp. | reverse complement strand
TTTTCATACTTTTTAAACGGCGAGAATAACTACGCCCTAGCAGCATAATCTGAATTATAGTAGGATATGCCTCGGCCCGTAAGACGGGCATGCAGGAAGTCACTCGAAGGCCTTGGTTTACGGCGTTCGATATAGTGGCTTCGTAAAAGTAAACCTATCGGGAATAGTGCCTTGATATTCCTGAGACATTTAAGTGAGGATAAGGAGTGCGTTGGTAGTTTTTGACCGGCAAGCTCTCGAAAACCAAAACAAAAACTAAACATGTAGAAAGCTGTAACACAGCACGTTTGGACGAGGGTTCGAATCCCTCCGGCTCCACGATCATTCACAACTGCTTTGTGGATGAAAACATAAGCAACCCGACAAGCTTTTTCTGCTTGATCGGGTTGTGTTGTTTTTAGACACCAGGGCTGCAAGCACTGGCAGTTGTAATTGCAGAACGGATGCCATTAGGGATCATTTTTATAATCCCTCCGGCCTGCCTGTCGGCAGACAGGCTCCACAATCAAGCAGAAAGCCACGCTCTTTGAGCGTGGCTTTGTTATTTATGGAATTGACGAGCTTGCTCAAGGCAATGGAATATAATGACGAAACAAGGACGCAGCCCGTGGCTTTGTGTTTGCAGGATGGGAACCACTAGGGAACACCGAAGGTACTCCCTTTTGATCGCCTCTTGGCTTCTCACGTCAACGCGGCAAGTTGGCTTTTTCGACACAAGTTAGTTATCTATTACGATTTATAGAACGCGCACTATATTCATTGTGAATTCACCAAAAATATAATCTACAACCTTTTGATTAAATGAACGACCTTTTATAACCACTTCCCAAAGAGACGGGAATGAATTCCCTGTTCGAATCACAAGATAAACTAGACTTCGTTTTTCATCGATAAGCATAAGAGATTCGTACCAAAGTTGTGAGCATAAAAAAACCCACCTCTTTCGAGATGGGTTTGTACTGTATGACAATTGCTTATTAAGCCAATTTTACGCGTACTGCGTTCATACCTTTTTGTCCGCGCTCTTCTTCGTAGACCACTTCGTCGTCTTCTCTGATTTCGTCGATAAGGTTAGTAGTGTGTACGAAAATATCGTCTCCACCGTCACTAGGCTTAATAAATCCAAATCCTTTTGCGTTGTTAAAGAATTTTACTGTTCCTTCTTTCATTTTGTTACTCTTTTAAATTGTTTATTGAATTAGATTCTATTTCATATTGAAATAAGAACCGTAATGACGCTTGCGAAATATTCAGCAATCATGCGCACTACTAACTTTACACAACAGTGACCGATTATCGGTAAACCATCATTAAAGCTTCGGTAAAAAAAGAAAGGATTGGTTTAGTAGATATAGAAGGTACTAGAAATAATAAAAGCAAACTGACTTTTTAACGGTACAAAGCTAGACTATTAAAATGAATAACAGGGTATTTATTTCATTTATTATATAATTAGCACTCAAACGGTTAGAATTGGGAAAAGAAAAATCCGCCGAACGTGGCGGATATATATTATGCACTTGCAGGCATTTGCGATTCACTTTCCGGTTTATTGTAATGGAACAGCATGGTCTTATAAAATCTGTTCTGCATTTCACCGGCTTCCAAACAACCTTTTAAGGTTTCTTCTAGGTTGCTATATGACACCTTAGTCGCAACGGCTTCATTGATATCATACAATTTGAAATCTTCGCGGCTCCGAGGTTTGGAATTCCAAAGTAGGATAACTTCCTCATCATAATCAATCGTGACATCTACTGCCCCAAAGAAAAATTTGAGGAGTGCCTTTTGAAATCCGTAATAATCTTGATTTAAGTTCTCGGTAAATTCGCAGCTTTTCTTGATGAGTTTTCTCATCTCTTCTTGAACAACTTGATACTGATTTTCCATAGCTAACTTTTTTAATGTTAGTCTAAGATAATCAGCACATTGTGAAGTTTTCGTTAAACTTAAACGCTTTGGCTTCAATTTAACTGATGGTAAATCAATTTGTTAAGGATTTTAAGAGCAGATTAATTCTCGGTTTCAAGGCCTTCGGTTTCCCAGGCCGAGATTCCACCTTGTAGATCATAGATCTCTTTGAAGCCCATTTCCTCGAGTATTTGTGCGGCCCGTGCGCTTCTACCTCCTTTCTTACAATACACAAAAATAGGTTTCTCACGATCAAGTGAAGCTACCTTCGCTTCAAAGTCGTCTTCTGTGACACAGATATTCTGGGCATCTTTTAAGTGGGAAACACCGAATTCTTCGGCGGTTCTCACATCTACGAGTTGGAGGTCGGCGTTCGATTTATACACCGCTTCGTACAAATCTTGGGCAGTTACTTCCTGTATGCCTTTAGCTGGTTGGCTACATGCGCAAAAAACCATAACCATCAACATACTCAACAATATGATTTTTTTTATCATAGCGTTCCTTTGTCACCCTTCCACTCAGAAAAGCCACCGAGTAGATTATAGGTATTCTTAAAACCAATAGACTCCATGATCATGCAGGCTTGCGCACTTCGGCCTCCTGAACGACAGTATACATAGTAATTCTTTGATTTGTCTAGCTCTTGTGCTCCCTCCATAAAGGCCTGTGCATTCTGTATATCGAGAACCTTGGCATTTGGTATAATCCCCTCCTCTACTTCGTGAGGAGTACGCACATCTAAGATAACGCCCGTGGAATCTTCCAATAATTGTTGATGCCACTGTTCTTGTGTTAAATCTTGCATAAGGTTGAATTTTAATCAAAAATAAAAAATCTGCTACAGGTATTCGCTATAGCAGATTGATTTTTTAAGGATGTAGCTGTAAGTTAGGCCTTCTTTTGTTTTACAGAGCAGCCAATCGCTTTGGTCTCTTTCACTGAAACTTCCTCCCCCGCAAGCAATTGGTCAATGGCATTTGCCAAGAACTGTTCTTTAACTTGATCTCCATTTCGAACATTGTCGTCTATTGCACCAATATATTTCACGATATTCTGACCGTCCTCCTTTTGAAGCAGATAGACATGCGGTGTTTTGGTAGCGCCGTATTTGGCATATACTGTATTAGAGGCATCGTATAAATAGGGGAACGTAAAGCCTTTATCACGAGCCTTGGCTTGCATCAATTCATAGGTGTCATCGGGCTGAACTTCAGGGTCATTTGGATTGATTGCAATAACTGGATAGCCTTTGGATTTATACTTTTGATCCAACGCTATGATTCGATCTTCACTTGCTACAGCGAACGGGCACGTGTTACAGGTGAAAATAACGACAAAACCCTTGGCTTCAGGGTAATCGTTGAAAGAAACCATGGAACCATCAACATCTTTGAGGTTGATATCTGCGGCAGCATCACCAATGGTGTAGCCTGTAGCATTTGCTATTGGTGATTTTTCAGCGACTGAAGCAACCGGTTCAGGTTGTACATTTTCGGCCACTGTAGCATTTTCCTTTGCGTTGTCCTGACAGGACACCAATAACGATAGCACCATCATAGGCACTATAAATTTAAAAAATTGAGTTTTCATAGGCTTCATTTATAAAATTGATTGTACTTCTTTTTCTAATTCAGTATAGGTAAAGGACTGTTCATAAAATTCCTTCCTGTCCCCTTTTATGATTAAGGTCGCCGGAATAGCTCCTGACCAACTCTTGTCTACTTTCGGTATCCAGGTATTGGCATCTGGGTCGTCCAAAAGTACGATGGTGCTCAGCAAATTGTGTTTCGCTATAAAGGGAACTACTTGTTTGTCAATATTTTCCGGGAAATCCAAGCTCACTAAGACCACTTCAATCTGACTAGCATATGTAGCCCGAAGACGCTCAAAATACGGCAATTCTTTGACGCAAGGCTTGCACCATGTTGCCCAAAAATTAAGGACGTACGTTTTTTCACTGGAAGCGGGAGTAAGATACTTTTCTTCCAATTCTGTAAAATCTAAGATTGGTAACGCTTCAGAGCGGTTTGCCTCTTTCGATTGATCGGCATCAGTTAAGATCAATTCTCCTTCGTCAATATTGCTATTGGAAGCGTTTTGTTCGCCTTGATTTCCACAGGAATTCAAGAATACCGCTATGCATATGAGATACCAGACTTTCATAAAATAAAAATACTACAAAGCATGACCTGACTCATTTCCAATCTGTTAAATAAATGATAAAAATTAAAACAGTACAAAAATTTCATTACATTTGTACCTACAAATATTGTTAATACAATTATGAAGATTGAAGAGGCTATTAAAACAATGCACCCCATGGGGCTCACGACCAAAACCGTGATCAACCTCATGTATACGAGTCGCGCTGTCGAGGTAGCCATCCAAACGATATTGAAGTCGCATGATTTAACCATGCAGCAGTACAATGTGTTGCGCATTTTGCGCGGTCAGAAAGGCAATCCCGCAAACCTCTCTACCCTTCAAGAACGAATGATAGACAAGAGCAGCAACACCACAAGACTTGTAGACAAACTCATTAAAAAAGGTTGGGTTAAGCGTCAGGTGTGTGCCAAAAACCGAAGAAAGGTTGAAATTTTCATTACCGATTCGGGGCTTGAAATTTTGGCGGTGCTAGACCCACTCACCGAAGAAAACAACAAATCTTTGGTTCAAAACTTTACAGAAGAAGAATTAATTACGTTAAACCATTTATTAGATAAACTTAGATAAACCTTAAAAACCAAAATCATGAAAAAAGGAAAATTAGCAATCGTTCTTGCAGTAGCTGCATCAACATCAGCCATGGCAACACCCGTAAAAAAGAAACTCAACGTGAAAGAAAGTACCATTGAGTGGAAAGGTAAAAAAATACTCGGATCACACACCGGAACCATCCAACTCAAAGAAGGTTACCTTGAGATGGAAGGCGACGCGCTCGTGGGTGGAATGTTCGTAGTAGACATGACATCAATCACGGTTACCGACCTAGAAGGTGAAAACAAAGCAAAATTGGAAGGTCACCTAAAAAGTGATGATTTCTTTGGAATTGCCAATCATCCAACCTCAACGCTTGTGATCAGTAAAGCGAAAAAAGAAGACAACACTTACGTGGTAGATGCGCTTCTTACCATCAAGGGAATTACAGAGCCTGTGACGTTTGAGCTAGAGATGGGTGAAAGCGCTGCCCAAACCAGTTTTAAAATAGACCGTACAAAGTATGGCGTACGATATGGATCGGGAAGTTTTGCTGACAATCTTGGAGACAATGCCATTTCAGATAAATTCACTTTGGATGTAATGCTGAAATTTTAATTCAGAATTGATGGTGGATTAAAAATTCATCTTTATATTTGAATCCAGAATGAAGAACAACAGATTACATATGTGGTGGTGGAATACCTTACGGAATCAATCGTGAGCGAACCCACATATGCAACAATCATATAAAGGCTTATCATCACGATAAGCCTTTTTTTTTATCATTATTTCAACAAAAAATGCCTTTTACCTTACAGACTTCTTCAAAAAAAATAGTAGCGGATACCATAACGCCAGTCTCTATTTATCTTAAGCTGAGAGATCGCTTCCCGAATAGCATACTACTGGAGAGTAGCGACTATCACGCTAATGACAATAGTTTTAGCTATATCTGCTGTAACCCCATTGCTACGTTTACCGTTCAGAAGGAACACATATCCATTTCCTACCCCGACGGTACGGAGCGATACGTTTCCGCCAACCAAAAAAATGTTGTCTACGAACTTGAACAATTTGCCAACAATTTCACCACCGAGGAAGATCTGGATCTGAATTTTATACACCATGGTATTTTCGGTTTTACCTCGTATGATGCCGTTCGTTATTTTGAAGATATCGCTATTGATAAGAGCAAATCAAGTCTCCAAATACCCGACATCTTCTATGCGGTGTACCAGAATATTATTGCCATCAATCATTTTAACAATGAGGCCTATATTTTTGCACACTGTTATGAAACACCATCTAATATAACCAATATTGAATCCCTCCTGAATTCAAAAGACTTTTCTGAATATCAATTTGAATGCGTTGGCACGCCAAGATCGAACCTAGACGATCAGGAATTCAAAACGCTTGTGGAACAATGCAAACGGCATTGTGCTAGAGGTGATGTATTTCAAATAGTTCCGAGCAAACGGTTTACACAAGGCTTCAAGGGAGATGAATTCAATGTATATAGAGCGCTTAGAAGTGTAAATCCTTCTCCATATCTGTTTTATTTTGATTACGGCGATTTTAAGATATTCGGAAGTTCACCGGAAGCGCAATTGGTGGTTCAAAATGGACGTGCCGAAATCCACCCTATTGCCGGTACCTTCAAACGTACGGGAAATGATGAAGAGGACGCAGCATTGGCCAAGCAATTGGCTGAAGACAAAAAGGAAAACAGTGAACACGTCATGTTGGTTGATTTGGCCAGAAATGATCTGAGCAGACACGGTTCGAATGTTTCGGTGGAAACCTACAAAGAAGTACAATATTTCTCACATGTCATTCATTTGGTGAGTAAAGTTATAGCAAGTAAAAATGAAGACACCTCAACCATACAATTGGTCGCAGACACCTTCCCTGCCGGGACACTTAGCGGTGCACCCAAGCACAGAGCCATGCAGCTGCTTGAAAAATACGAAAACATAAATCGCGAATTCTATGGTGGTGCCATCGGATTTATGGACTTCAAGGGCAACTATAACCACGCTATTATCATCCGTTCCTTTTTAAGCAAAAATCATGAACTGAGTTATCAAGCCGGTGCAGGCGTTGTGTTTGATAGCGACCCAGAAAAAGAATTACAAGAAGTGTATCATAAATTGGGTGCACTTACCAAGGCCCTA
>JAWWCH010000093.1:0-6808 GCA_033720575.1 Marinirhabdus sp. | reverse complement strand
TATCAGTTTGAGTTCTTCTGTGCTACGCGAAGAATTGAGTTATGGAAAGCAAAAAATTATACGGTTGTTGAATGAAGAAATGGGGAAAGAACTGGTTGAAAAGTTAGTGCTTCGTTAACCATAACGCATAAAAAAACCCTCTAATGAATCCACAAGAGGGTTTTTTATTTGGTTTATTTTCTTAGAACATTTCACGTCCTGAAAAATGGAAAGCTCCTTCAATGGCAGCATTTTCATCACTATCACTTCCATGTACGGCATTTTCACCGATAGAAGCTGCGTACAATTTTCTGATGGTTCCTTCAGCTGCATCTGCAGGGTTGGTAGCACCAATCAACGTACGGAAATCTTCCACAGCGTTGTCTTTCTCCAAGATTGCTGCAACGATAGGACCTCTCGTCATATATTCAACCAATTCACCAAAGAACGGACGCTCTTTATGGATGGCATAAAATTCTTTTGCATCTGCAGTGGTCATCTGCGTTAGCTTCATGGCAACGATTCTAAAGCCGCTAGCCGTAATTTTCTCTAAAATTGCACCAATGTGTCCTTTTTCAACACTATCAGGCTTTAACATGGTAAACGTTCTATCTGTTCTCATAGGTTTTTAAAATTTGTGCAAAAATAGCCATTTAAAACGCAATGGCAAGGGGTCTTGCGGTTTTAATAGTTTTGCACAAACGCTTCGTACAGAAAGTCGTCTGCACCTCGAATTTCAAAACGCACCTTTTCATTCTCAAAATCGAACTTCAACCGACCAAAATTCAATTGTTTTACCACATTGCTCACGCGATATTCATTTGCTTCTGTCTCGCTGTCAATCCACGTATGTGTGAGTCCGCTACTCGTAAAATCAACCAACGGATAAGGCAATCCTGCAGCCGTGTTCACTGAAATTTCTGCCATATGCCGATCACCGCTCAACATCAAGATATTTTGAGCTTTCGCATGTTTTAAAAGTGCGTACATCTTCTTCACTTCGGAAGGAAAATTGCCCCATTTCTCCCAGCCATGATCATCACTCAAAAACTGTATGCTGCTGACCAACACCGTAAAATCTGCCGTATCATCAGCCAACTCATCTTCCAACCATTTCCATTGTGCTTCACCTAGAATGGTTCCTTTATGCGTTTCTGGCCAAGCCATATAGCGATGTCCCGGGATGGTGCTCTCCTTTAACGGTGTTCTAAAAGTACGGGTATCTAATAGGATGAATTTAACCGAACCCGCTTCCATGGTTATTGTTCTACTATGGTAAACTCCGGGCCGCTTTCGAATTGAATCGGATTCATGGTATCCCAAAAAGTCAAGTAATAACTGTTTGGCTTCTTCTTTGTAGGGCCACTCTTTTCCGGCATCGTTTTTCCCGTAATCATGGTCGTCCCATGTCCCTAAAACAATGGTCTCCCTGTTTATCTCAGCATAGTCTGGGTGTTGTAACAATTTTTGATAATCGTTCGCCATTTTATCCATATTCTCGGTATCGGCGTAAATGTTGTCACCTCCCCAAACAAAAACCGCGGGAATGTTATTTGCGATAGGTTTCCATAAGGGTTGCGGACGGTCTTGATCGTTACAACTCACAAACACCACGCTCATTTCATAGCTGTCTTCTTTTGCATTCTGTTCACTGTTTTCTTGCCGAATTCTTTCAGCTGGAGTTGTCTCTTTACACCCTTGTGTCAAACATAAAAGGCCAATCGATATATAGAGTAGATTGCGCATGACGAGTACTTTTTACCATCAAATATACATATCTCAACCTTCACAAACGTTAATAAATCGTATCTTCGCACTCTATGGAAAAAGAAACCGCAAAGCAAGCAAAATTGCTATTTGGCGCCTCAAAGAACGTCGTTATTGTTGGACATAAAAATCCGGATGGTGATGCGTTAGGTTCGTGCTTGGGCCTTTCCATTTATTTAGCTGCCGTAGGACATCAAACGCAAGTAATGATGCCCAACGACTTCCCAAGTTTTTTAAAATGGATGCCGGGTAACGAACAGATCATGGTGTACGAAAATGACACCCAAGCATGTGAAGCTCGAATAAAAGAGGCGGATGTCATTTGTACTTTAGATTTCAACGCGTTGAATCGTATTGGAAGCATGCAAGAGGCACTGGAACAAGCCGAAGCTACTTTTGTGATGATAGACCACCACCAAGCGCCTACAGACTATGCCGCTATCACCTATAGTGACGTTAGTATGAGTTCTACAGCAGAAATGGTTTACCATTTTATCGATGCCTTAGGCGGATTAGCGCATATCAACGAAGACATTGCTACCAACCTCTATACGGGCATTATGACCGACACTGGTAGTTTTAGATTTGCATCAACATCGCCTACGACCCATCGCGTTGCTGCGCACCTGATGGAACAAGGAGCAGATGGCGCTGCCATTCACCAGAACATTTATGACACCAATACACCCGATCGGCTCAGATTACTAGGTATAGCACTTAAAAACCTGACCATATTGGATGAATATAAAACGGCTTACATTACCCTCTCACAACAAGAATTAGACGATAACAACTTCCGTAAGGGAGATACTGAGGGCTTCGTGAACTACGCACTATCCGTTTTGGGCATAAAATTTGCCGTTATTTTCATCGAAAACAAACAGGATGCCATTGTGAAAATTTCATTCAGAAGCAAAGGCAGTTTCTCAGTAAACGAATTTGCACGCCAACACTTTAATGGCGGGGGTCATACTAATGCTGCAGGAGGCAGAAGCCATAGCACATTAGATGAGACCGTTCGTGAATTTATTAGTATATTGCCCAACTATAAAAACGCCCTTACTGCTAATGTATAAAGCTGCTTATTTGCTGGTATTCATCATGGTTCTTTCTTCTTGTAAAAGCCCTGAAGCACGTCGCCCGGTGCAACGTTCGTCCGGTAGTTTTATACAAGAATCTGCTGAACGTAACATCGAAATCTATAAAAAGGAAGAGGCCGTTATCGCACAGGTAATCGCTGAAAATCCAGAAACCGACTTTGAATCTTCGTCAAACGGATTCTGGTACTTCTACAACACCAAAGACACCTTACAAACCAAAACGCCCAGAAAAGGAGATATTGTTACATTTACGTATGACATCAAGGATCTTGACGGCGCCACCATCGTTTCCGAAGAAGAAAACGGCTTGCAACAATATCAAGTAGATCAAAGTAACCAAGAATTGATTTCTGGGATAAGAGACGGAATCAAATTGATGAAAGAAGGTGAAACCATAACCTTCTTATTTCCATCCTACAAAGCTTTTGGCTATTATGGCATTGAAGAGAAATTACCGACCAATACACCAATATTAAGTACGGTTACCTTACGATCAATTGAAACAACTGAAGAAAATTAAAAACAAAAATTTATCAAAATGAGACAACTATCAATTTTTGTAATTGCAATACTAACACTCGTCATGACCATGACCGCCTGTGACGACAAATATCCAGAATTAGGTGATGGGGTGTACGCTGAATTTGTGACCAACAAAGGTACATTCGTGGCAAAACTTTACAACGAAGAAACTCCGTTGACCGTGGCCAACTTCGTAGAGCTAGCCCAAGGCAAAAATGAAATGGTAGACTCCACCTACAAAGGGAAACCGTATTTCAACGGACTTACATTTCACAGAGTGATGGCCGATTTCATGATTCAAGGAGGTGATCCCTTAGGAAGTGGGATGGGAAACCCAGGCTATGTGTTCCCAGATGAATTTGTAGACACCCTAAAACACGACAGAAAAGGTATTTTATCAATGGCAAACGGTGGTCCAGACAATAATGGTAGTCAGTTTTTTATCACTGTGAAACCAACTCCATGGCTAGACGGAAAACACACTGTATTCGGCGAAATCGTAATAGGACAGGAAGTCGTAGATTCGATTAGTGAAGTTGAAACCATTAAGCCGGGTGACAAGCCAGTAGAAGATGTGGTGATGAACGAAGTAAACATCATCAATAAAGGAAACCAAAAAATTGCTGATTTCGGTGAAATGATGGCCGATATTGAGGCTGAAGAAATTGCAAGACAGGAAGCCATAACTGAATATAAAAACGAAAAGGTTAAGATGTTTAATGAAAAAGAAGCAGAAGCCACCACTTTCGATTCTGGGCTCAAAATGTTGTACCTTGAAAAAGGTAACGGTCCGAAACCTGAAATTGGAAATAGAGTTCTGGTACACTGTACGGGGTACTTCGAAGATGGAGGTCTCTTCTTTACTACCTATAAAGATGTTGCTACAGCATACGATGTGGTGAATCCTAGAAACCCATATGACCCTATGCAGCCAATGTATAGTCCGGAAGCTCGTCTTATCCCTGGATTTAGAGAGGGATTATTAGAAATGCAATATGGTGACAAAACCTTGATGTACATCCCTTCTCATCTCGGTTATGGAGAAGCTGGAAATCCGCAGGCGCGAATTCCAGGAAATACAAATCTGGTGTTTGAAGTCGAACTCATTGGCCCGGCAAACTAAGATAACATAAAGCCCCATTCTGGGGCTTTTTTTAATACCATTAATCGGAGCGATTCGGTCAAGAAAAGGTATCTTTGCGGCTTTTTTAAGGGAACTATTATGTGGCAGAAAACAATACGAAACTTTACGCAAAATCCGAAAAATGATATCCTTTCTGGGCTTACCGTGGCGCTTGCATTGGTACCGGAAGCGGTAGCATTTGCATTCGTGGCTGGAGTAGACCCGTTGGTCGGATTATATGGAGCGTTTATGATGGGAATTGTAACCGCCCTATTCGGCGGTAGACCCGGAATGATCTCTGGAGCCACTGGGGCTATGGCCGTGGTAATGGTGCATCTTATCGCCAAAGGAAATGAAGTTGGAGACGCCCTATCTACGCCTATTGAAAACCTCGGACTGCAATGGTTATTCATCACCTTACTCTTTGTAGGCGGAATTCAGATTTTGGCCGGGGTGCTTCGGTTAGGTAAATTTGTACGTCTCATTCCCCACCCCGTGATGATGGGCTTTGTAAATGGTTTGGCTATTGTCATCTTCTTATCACAATTAGGACTTTTCAAAGAAAATGTGGGAGGAGAAATGACGTGGCTCTCAGGCATTAATCTTTGGTTAATGTTAGGTTTGGTGCTATTGACCATGGCCATTATGTTCGGACTTCCAAAACTGACCAAAAAAATACCTGCGGCACTTACTGCAATCGTTATCGTAGCAGCCATAGTGATCTTCGGAAATATTGACGTGAGCACCGTTGGTTCTTTTATTAAAGATGGAGGCGGAGAAGGATTACAAGGTGGACTCCCAACCTTTCAAGAACAGATATTCACACTGTTCTATACCATTGGTGAGCATTGGGGCATGATCTTGTCTACGGCTGTTATTCTTGCTGCGGTCGGACTCATAGAAAGTTTGATGACGTTAAATCTCATTGATGAAATGACCGAAACCCGGGGAAGTGGAAACCGTGAATGTGTGGCACAAGGAGGTGCAAATATATTAAACGGACTCTTTGGTGGTATGGGAGGCTGCGCCATGATTGGGCAAAGTATCATTAATATCAATTCTGGAGGTCGCGGACGATTGTCAGGAGCTGTGGCAGCGGTGGCACTGCTCTGCTTCGTGTTGTTTGGCGCACCGCTTATCGAACAAATTCCCATTGCGGCATTGGTTGGCGTGATGTTTATGGTAGTGATAGGAACCTTTGCATGGAGTAGTTTTCGAATTCTACATAAAATTCCTGCTACTGACGCCATTGTACTCATCGCTGTTTCTGCCATTACCGTTTGGCAAGATTTGGCGATTGCTGTAATTGCCGGTGTCATCATGAGTGCCCTATCATTCGCCTGGAAAAATGCGACCATGATTCGGGCCAGAAAACGCCTTAAGGAAGATGGTACCAAGGTTTATGAAATTTGGGGACCGTTATTTTTTGGCTCTACTACTGCCTTTAATAACAAATTTGATGTTTCAGGTGACCCGCAGCATGTGGAAATTGATTTTATTGAATCAAAAGTGTCTGATCACTCTGGCGTGGAGGCACTTCGGAATATTGCAAATAAATATATTGATAGTGGTAAAACGGTAACGCTGACCCACCTGAGCCCAGACTGCAAGGCCATGCTAATAAAGTGGAACCCAGAATTTGACACCATTATCCAAGATGCAATAGACGATCCAAGGTACCACGTGGTTACCGATATGATGGATGCTGAAGTCTAATCTTTCGTAAATTTTTGTTAGAGAAAAAGCAGATAACTAATTATTTAGCATATTTGTGGCTCGAAAAACACTTTTTTATATATTGTTTTTCTTAACCTCTGAATATGAAAAAAATTCTCTGTACACTGTTGTTTTTTGCCGTGATGGGCTTCACCTCGGGCATTCGTGCACAAACTACTACAGAAAATAAGGTCGTCCCAGATTCTACGCAAAACCTAGAGGAAACCTATCGTAAAAAGTTGGCAGCGTTGGAGAAACAACGCATCATTGATTCCATCACACAGGCCAACCTAGAACGCGAACTGCAACAGATTTCTACGAAGCAGCAGGAAGATCAGGCACAAGAGCTGGCACAAGCGCAGTTGGATGCCATTTCTAAGCAAGAGAATGTTTCTTTGGAACGAAAAAAACGGCAAATCGATTCCCTGAAAAAAACCACTACCGGGTATCCGGTGATTGGATTTTTTGGTGATACACTCTTTCAATTGTACAATAGATTGGGAAGCTTTTCACCTCGGGAACGTTCTTTGGCAATCTCAAGCCGTATAAAGAATTTAGCATCTGAGGCAGAGTTTACCGTAGATTCACTGCTAGTACAACC
>JAWWCH010000092.1:0-6825 GCA_033720575.1 Marinirhabdus sp. | reverse complement strand
CTGTAACATTCAGCAGTAATGCATTATGACCCATTGCCGTATTCTCTACCCCTGTGGTATTTGAAGTTAAAGCGCGGTATCCAGTAGCGGTATTTAAGTCACCGTCAATATTGGACAATAGTGCATCCATACCAATAGCTGTATTAGAAACACCAGTTATGTTTGCAGAAAGTGCGCCATTACCTATTCCGGTATTATAATTACCCGTAGTATTTGAATTTAATGCGCTATTACCTACTGCGGTATTAAAATCGGCCGTATTATTTTCTAAAGCACCTTGTCCAATGGCAGTGGTGTTATTACCTGTGGTGTTTGAGGCAGATGCCCGATACCCAAAAGCCGTATTGCCGCTGGCCGTGGTATTTAATTTTAAGGCTTCAAACCCTGTGGCCGTATTCTCTATGCCTGTAGAATTGTTTTCTAGGGCATAGGCTCCTATGGCAGTAAGGTTGGAAACTAAACTTGATTTTGCCGCATTAAAGCCAACTGCCGTATTATCTGTTCCAGTAGCATTTGCTCGTAACGCATTGACTCCTGAGGCAACGTTTTGGGAACCCGTTGTATTTCCATACATCGCATGAGATCCATCCGCTGTATTAAAATTTCCGGTGGTGTTTGAATACAAAACATTGTAACCACTTCCAGTATTTTGATTACCTGTTGTATTAAATGATAAAGCACTCCGTCCTGTCGCAATATTAAAATTACCTGTGGTATTGGATACCAAACTAGAAAAACCCACTGCCGTATTATCCTGTCCAGTGGTATTTCTAAATAAAGAACTAAACCCTAATGCTGTATTATTATTTCCACCAGTACTAACCCCCATAGCACTGGCCCCAATGGCCGTATTATTCGACCCATCAACATTATCCTTTAGAGCTTGACCACCTACGGCGGTATTAAAATAATAATCAATATTTGAGGCTAATGCCTCAGAACCTACAGCGACATTAAGGTATCCTGTGTTAATGCTTTCTAACGATCTATATCCTATGCCAATATTTTCAGAACCGGTGGTATTTGCTTTTAGGGCATTTGCACCTAGTGCGGTATTGTTTGCCCCCGTCACGTTTGAAGTTAACGCTTGGTATCCAGTGGCTGTATTTCCGTTGGCCGTGGTATTTGATTTTAAGGCCTCGAATCCTGAAGCGGTGTTTTCGGCGCCTGATGTATTTGCCTGTAATGTATACGCTCCCAATGCAACATTCCCCTCACCGTAATTATTTGCCAGCGCAAAAGATCCGACTCCAGTAATATCATTTGCACCATTAAATCGTAAGGCGTAATACCCTAACGCCGTAGTATAAAACCTCCCTCCACTCCCAGAGGCATTTGCTCCCACAGCGGTATTATACTCTCCACCATTGTCAAGCGTATTTATTCCTATGGCCACATTGTTAGAACCTGATAAATTGGAAAACATACTTTCACTTCCGATGGCGACGTTAGCAGATCCTGTCGTGTTGAAAAGCAAAGTGAATTTACCTACCGCGATATTATCACTTCCACTGGTATTATCTTTTAACGCATAAGAACCAAGCGCTGAATTATTAGAACCAACCGAATTGTTTAGCATTGAGACGATACCAACAGAAGTATTGTAGTTATTTGAACCATCGTCTGCGTTTCCAGCACCATTGCCCAAAAAAACCGAGGTATTATCAGACTTCCCATCCAACAAATCATCTATCTCTTCAACTGTACCTCCACCCCCAAAAGGCACCCAAGCGGTAAGGGCATTGTCCCAATAATAGAATCCTTTAGCTGGGGTTCCGGCCCCCGTGGCATAGATCAACATTCCGTCTTGCAGGGCTGTGGGATTGACGGCCGGGTATTCGTCTACCTTAGGTATTAGAATACCATCGGTATTTGACGGCGTTGCTTGGTTGCTCGCTTGTATGTCTAGCTGTGCATTGGGGCTTGTGGTACCAATACCCACTTGTGCCGTAGCTATGAAACACATAAATAGCGGCAGAATAAACACAATAGCTTGTAAACTTCTGAATTTCATAATGACATCTTTTAAATGCTGATTTTCTACTTTTTTATATAGACAGAAAATCATGCGCATAAAGATATCTACCAGCTCTTCACGTGTCAACCACATGATGATGTGGTTTTTGGGAGTATAGGGAACGGGATTTTTGTGTTTTATGTAAAAAACACAGCGGTTGGACTAAAAATTTGTAGAAACTTAAATGATATATGTGTTATTGTAAAAAGCCGCCTTCGCCAAGCTTGGGAAAGGCTTTAGGATAAAGTTATTATCGGTTAAATTATGAGTTTAATACATCTTAAATTCCAACTTTTGTCAGCTATTCTTAAAATAGAGAGTTCTAGCAGTAAACCCTTCATTTTTTTTTATCATCTCCAAAACACGATACACCGGGGAAGCATCGGTCCCTTCATTTGTGATGAATATCTGGCTGACAGTTCTTTCTATGAAACTTGATTCACAGCTCGGAGAAAACGGCTGCTTGTCTAATGGGTAATCGGGAAACCAAACCTTACATTTCCCAGCTGATGGAAGAAGTTCTTCAGGAATATTCAACTGAGACATGCTCTCTAAGCTATAATACACTCTTTCATCTGTTGCACTCTGGTTAGAGACACAACTTAACAAAGTGCCTATGGCAAAAACAAGAATTATTAGTTTCTGTTTTATCATATTGAAAATTCTTTAGTTCAACTCAAAACAAAAAAAGCCCATCCATCAGGATAACCTGCCTGCCGGCAGGGCTTCTCATTCAGGGCGGTTTTAAGAATATCCCATAATCAAAAAAAGCCTCTCCTAAATGGAAAAGCCTTTCACTGGTCTATTTCTAAACCACATTCCGCTTAAAGCGGAACAACACAACATTTTAATTGCGGTCTGGACGAGACTCGAACTCGCGACCCCCTGCGTGACAGGCAGGTATTCTAACCAACTGAACTACCAGACCGTGCTACTATTTTAGAGACTTTATTAGCATGTCTTTACTCCTATTGCTAGAAGCGAGTGCAAATATACACCCCATTTTAATTCTTGCAAATATTTTGTTCAAAAAATATCACTTTTTTTATGGGCCTCCTGGCCCCTTTACAAAGCGACTTATCCAAACTTCTGACGCTCCACCAAATAGGTGGTCAAAATCTTGTTGAATCCGGCGTTGATATCGGCCTGAACGTATTTGATCCGGTACTGTCCGCACTTCATTTTTAACGCATCAAAGTACTCTTGAACTGCAGTTTCATAGGTGTTTTTCACGTTGTCTGCATACAAATTGATATGCTCCCCAGTTTCAACATCCACAAAGCGCTTCGGTCTATTGCTAAACTCGAACTCCACTTCCTTGCTCTTGTCGAAGGTGTGGAACAATATCACTTCGTGCTTGTTGTATTTCAAATGCTGTAATGCTTCAAAAAGTTGTTCTTCCTCGCGATCACTCTGAAACATATCAGTAAACAAAAAAACCAGGCTTCTTCGCTTTAATTTTTCAGCAATCAAATGCAAGTGGGCGTAGGTCTTGGTTTGGACGGCCTTTCTGTTGTCGGTAATGGCTTGGTCCAACTGGTTTAGCAACATCTGGTGGTGCCGCTCACTGCCTTTTTCATTCGCATAAAATTCGTAAGTGTCACTGTACACACTCATCCCCACCGCATCGCGCTGACGCTTCAACAAGTTCATGATGGCTGCACAGGCCAAAACTGAAAATCCAATTTTATTCAGCGAATTGATGTTCAGCTCCTTCAATTTCGGATAGTGCATGGAACTACTGTTGTCTATGATCAGATGGCAGCGCAAATTGGTTTCCTCTTCGTAGCGTTTGGTATAGAGTTTATCGGTCTTGGCGTACAACTTCCAATCGATATGCTTGGTGCTCTCGCCGTTGTTGTAAATCTTATGTTCGGCAAATTCCGCAGAGAAACCGTGAAACGGACTCTTATGCAAACCCGAAATAAAACCCTCTACAACCTGTGTTGCGAGGAGTTCTAGGTTTTTAAAACCTGTTATTTCGTTAATTTGCTTTTCTATGTCCATTGTTTATTAGTGAGCGGTGATCCGTGAAGCGTGAACGGAAAATTTATTTCTTTTGTAAATAATTTCGTGTCCCAATTAACAACTTCCTAACGCTTTCTATACAATCATCTATTTTTTCACTTTCCTTTAAAAATCCCAATCGAATAGCCAACTGAAATTGTGTTTCAACTTCAGACAATGATCCCATGGCTATGCTTATGAACTGAATAAACTCTTTATCGCTTTTCCTAGCAGCTCCTTCTGCAATGTTTGACGGAATGGAAACCGCAGCACGTCGTATTTGACTTGTGAGACCGAAGCGCTCATCTATAGGAAAATCAGAACTCATCGTATAGATAGTTTCCACTAAATCCATACTCTTCTTCCAAACATCCATCTCTTTATGATTCATCACATATCATTTTAACACCACATGGCTCACTTATCAACCCTCACTCTTCACCCTTCACCCTTCACCCTTCACCCTTCACCCTTCACTAAGATAAAATGCCATCAACAATCCCATACTGCACACTTTCCTCGGCATCCATCCAATGATCACGATTAAAGTCTTTCATGACCTTTTCAAAATCTTGTCCGCAATTATCGGCTAAGATCTGGGCACTGATTTCCTTGGTCTTCAAGATTTCCTGAGCGGTAATTTCAATATCACTTGCCGGCCCGCGGGCACCGCCACTAGGTTGATGGATCATCACTCGCGCGTGCGGCTGAATAAATCGCTTTCCTTTTTCACCCACCGAAAGCAAAATGCTTCCCATACTGGCTGCCAAACCGGTACAGATGGTAGACACCGGACTCTTAATTTGTTTTATTGTATCGTACATGCTAAATCCAGCGGTTACATATCCTCCCGGACTGTTGATATACAATTTAATTTCATCATGGTTCAGACTGTCCAAATACATCAAGCGGTCTACCACATGCCGCGCGCTTTTATCATCTACCATACCCCATAAATACACGGTACGGTCATTTAATTGTTGTTGGTCTATAAGGTCTTGAACTTTGCGTTTTTTATCTGTGCTCATATATTTTAATTCTAAGTGTTGTAAAGATACTGAAATTGATAATCAATCACGAGTCTGATCCGATTAGGTATTAACTGCTAGGTGTTGGAAGCCAGAAGTTGGAAGCTGGAAGCTGGAAGTGGGGAGTTGGAAGTGGGAAGTTGGAAGTTGGAAGTTGGAAGTTGGAAGTTGGAAGTTAAACATTGTACAAATTGAATTCTATAGATAGCCACTTTTGTAAAAGGGGCGGACCTAAAACTGCGTGCTTCTAACTTCCAGCTCTTTCTGCTCATCCATCACCCTTCACTGTTAACCCTTCACCCTTCACTGTTCACTCTTCACCAAGAAAAAAGGCCCGACAAACCTGCCAGACCTTCTGTTTCTTTTTTTCCGCGAATGCTTAGTTCAACAAACCGTCGATAGCATCTGCGTATACTTTCTTCGGTGAAACCCCTACTTGGCGTCCTACCAACTCTCCGTTGTTGAATACCAACACGGTCGGAATGTTTCGCACCCCGTACTTCGCAGCAAACTCCTGGTTGGCATCTACATCTACCTTCCCAACTACTGCCTTGCCTTCGTAGTCTTTGCTCAATTCGTCAATTACGGGTCCTACCATACGGCATGGTCCGCACCAAGCTGCCCAAAAGTCAACCACTACGGGTTTGTCACTCTTTAATACTGTTTCTTCAAATGTTGCGTCTGTTATTTCTAAAGCCATTGTCTTGTATTTAAATTATTCCTTCAATCGGAATAGGTTGTTCTACTTATTTTAACTGAACAAAAATAGGCAATAATTGCACCAAAATGAACCCACTTAACATTAGTTTAGGTGATAAAGCTATTGAGGACGCTGATACGCAACAATTTGCCAAGCTGTCATGCCTCTTTCCTTTCTTTCTTATGCGGGCCTGCCTATCGGCAGACAGGCTGCCTCTAAGGCGGCACCGGGCTATCCGTTTCAATTCCGTTCCCGCCACAGGCGGGATCCGGGATTTCCACTGCTATCCCTGCCCGAGGGTGTGGGTATGTAAATTATCCCTAACTTAGTGGCAACCAACTACCTCTCTATGTACACCAAACGCAACTACGGTTTTTTTATGACCCTCAATTGGTCTAAAAAACCACTGATCATCGGACTCTTATACGCCGGAATCCTATTTACCATTTTCTATCTGCTCAATATCCGATTCTACCTCCCCTGGCAACCCCTGGGGCTCATCGGTATCGCCGTGGCCTTCTACCTCGGTTTTAAAAACAACAGCTCGTACGACCGTACCTGGGAAGCCCGAAAAATCTGGGGCAGTATGGTGAATAACAGTCGTACCTTCGGGGCGGCCGTAGTGTCTTTTGTGCAGGGCAACCATGCGCCTGAAATCAAAAAGGAACTCATCTACCGTCACATCGCCTGGCTCATTGCCCTACGGCACCAACTTAGACTCTCTCGCCCTTGGGAACATACCGAAGAGCGCATCAAAAAGATGTATTTCGCAGAAGTGTGTGCCGACTACGATCAAGCGGTTCACAACGATCTTTCGCCTTTCCTTTCCGAAACCGAATTGCAAGAGCTTACCACCTACTCCAATCGCGCCACACAGATTTTAAAAAACCAATCGATACGCTTACAAGAACTGCGCGACGCCCAACATTTTGAAGATTTCCGCCATATGGAATTCCATCACCTCATCCAAACCTTTTACGAAGATCAGGGCAAAAGTGAACGGATCAAGAATTTTCCCTTTCCGCGGCAATACGCCTCTACCGCCTATTGGCTCACTATTGTGTTTTGTGCCT
>JAWWCH010000091.1:0-6889 GCA_033720575.1 Marinirhabdus sp. | reverse complement strand
TACGCCTTTTCGAATTATCGAAGCGAAGCCAATCGAAAAGTGAATACCGAAAAATGGTTCAGCATTCTCCAGAATTATGGGGAACAACTGCAAGAACCACTAGCCGAACTCTACATTTATAGTTTTTTGAGTGACCGCAGAAGTATTTTACATGCCTATTACCTTTCAGACTTAAAAAGCAATGCTTACTATGACGACCTATTAGCTCGATTGCAGAAACAATATCCAGACACCCAATATACACGTCAGTACGAGGCAGAATTGAAAAGCGATCGGTTTTTGATTTCTGAAGACACTTCTGAGAGTTCGTTTCCATGGTGGGTGTATGCTATTGGCGGACTGTGTGCGCTTTCGATTATTGGCAATTTTTACTTCTTCGGAAAACAGCAAAAGTTAAGAGCTGCAGACGAGGCAAAAGCAAATCTCACCCAGCAAGAACAGACGGTGCTCGATTTAATTCTCCAACACAAAAGCAATAAAGAGATTGCTGCTGAACTTTTTGTAAGTGTGAGTACAGTGAAAACCCACATCAACAATATCTATAAAAAACTAGGAGTTTCCAGTCGTGATGAAGTCAAAGCAATTTATACGGCCCAGAAATAACCTACTACGGAGTTCTTTATTTCCCCTTAATTTTTGGCAAGATATTCAAGAAAACTCTCTGAAATAGGCTAATTTTGCACCCTTTGACACATACCAATATCAAAATCGATAGCATGCAACTTTCTGAACTCGAAATCGTACGTAGAGAAAAACTAGCCCAGCTTCGCGCTATGGGAATCAACCCCTATCCAGCAGATCTATTCTCAGTGAGCCATACTTCCAAAGGAATTAAACAGGATTTCGAAGAAGGTAAGAAAGTGGTGATTGCGGGCCGACTCATGTCTAGACGTATACAAGGTAAAGCAAGTTTTGCCGAACTTCAGGATGCTGAAGGACGAATTCAGGTATACTTCAATCGCGATGAAATCTGTCCGGATGAAGACAAAACCCTCTACAACGACGTTTATAAAAAATTGCTGGATATCGGTGATTTTATCGGCGTTGAAGGCACATTGTTCACCACGCAAGTCGGTGAAAAAACGGTCATGGTAAAAGACTTCAAATTGTTGAGCAAAGCCTTGAAACCCCTCCCTCAACCCCGAGTAGATGCTGAAGGTAATGTGCACGACGCTTTTACCGACCCCGAACAGCGATACAGACAACGGTATGCAGACCTCGTTGTAAACCCCCACGTCAAGGAAGTTTTCGTGAAACGAACCAAATTGTTCAACGCCATGCGGCACTTTTTTAATGAGCGTGGTTATTTTGAAGTTGAAACCCCCATTTTACAGCCCATACCTGGAGGTGCAGCAGCAAAGCCTTTTGTGACCCATCACAATAGTTTGGACATTCCGCTCTATATGCGAATTGCGAATGAACTGTATTTAAAACGACTTATTGTTGGTGGATTTGAAGGTGTATATGAGTTTTCGAAAAACTTCAGAAATGAAGGTATGGACCGTACGCACAATCCAGAATTTACGGCCATGGAAATCTACGTAGCCTACAAAGATTACAACTGGATGATGGATTTCTGTGAACAGCTACTCGAGTATTGCGCCAAAGAGGTGAATGGTACTACCACAGCCACTTTTGGGGAACATACAGTAGATTTTAAAGCACCGTATCCGAGGGTGACCATGGCAGAAAGCATTGAACATTTCACAGGGTTTGATATTACTGGGAAGTCTGAATCTGAAATTAGAGCTGCCGCCAAAGAAATGGGGATAGCCGTTGACGATAGCATGGGCAAAGGAAAATTGATTGATGAGATTTTTGGTGAGAAATGCGAAGGCAACTACATTCAACCCACATTTATTACAGATTACCCCAAAGAAATGAGTCCGTTGTGTAAAGAACATCGTGACAATCCAGAGCTAACGGAACGGTTCGAGCTCATGGTCTGTGGTAAGGAAATCGCGAATGCCTACAGCGAATTGAACGACCCCATTGACCAACGCGAGCGATTTGAAGCCCAATTAAAACTGGCCGATCGTGGAGATGATGAAGCCATGTTTATTGACAATGATTTTATTCGTGCGTTGGAATACGGAATGCCACCTACTTCGGGGATGGGGATTGGTATGGATCGTTTGATCATGTATTTAACCAACAATCCCTCGATACAGGAAGTTTTATTTTTCCCTCAGATGAAACCTGAACGGAAAGCGGTTCCCCTAACCGATGAAGCAAAGGAAGTCTTGGCATTGCTGAAAAAAGGAGGCACCATGGAACTCAACAGTCTAAAAGACCAAACAGGATTGTCAAACAAGAAGTGGGACAAAGCTGTAAAAGAGCTGACAAAAAATAAATTGGCGAAGGTAGAAAAGACGGATGACGCTCTTACCATTCAATATGTAAAATAAAGATATGACCGTTTCAAAAAAACCAGAATCACAATACACCATGGTCGACTGGTGGAAGAAAGTCGTAATCGATAATTACGCTAATTTCGATGGACGTGCTAGAAGATCTGAATATTGGTATTTCTCTTTGCTAAATATTTTGATCACCGTGGTATTCGGTTTCATTTTAGTTGTAATGGGAGCATTATCTGACAGAGCGGGAGAGCCTCCGGTGACCTTTTACTTGGTTTTGATGGTTTTGGCACTGGCCTATCTGATGTTGCTACTACCGAGTATCGCCGTAGCCGTACGCCGATTGCACGATACCGACAAATCTGGGTGGTGGTATCTTTTGGGAGTAATTCCGATCATAAATTATGTGGGTGGTATTGTACTTCTTATATTTTATTGCACCGAAGGCACTCGAGGCGCAAATCAGTACGGAAAAGATCCAAAAGAGCAGAGCGGGGAATTGTTCTTATAGACGTGCCCATCGAAGGCCCAACTGAATTATTCATCAGACCTCTATCATACTAACCTCGAATACTTTGCACTTCAGTTAAAGAAGATTGCGCATACTTTTTTGAGTGATTTTACGTTTTTTTTATACGAACTAATTCACCATTACGTATGAAAAATACCATCTTGCTTGCTTTCATTTTCGCGGCTTTTACTAGTTTCACATACCAATATTCCATAAAAACCTATGATCTGGAATGGGCCATTTCCAATAACATCATACAGTACAACCTTCAAGGTAACGATGAAAGTCCGCACTACTATCAACCGCTTCGCTTGAGTGTTACGAACCTTACCGATAGCCCGATTCAGATAAGGGTTCCAAACGGACAACAATTTAAATCGGTAGACAGCACCTATCAAGATATTGTGGTTACCAAAGAAGAACTCATTGCCGTAGGTCCTAGGGCAAATAAACAAACTCCGATTTTCGGCATGTGCACCGAGAAATTCAATCCTGCACCAAATACGGATGTGTCCTATACCACAAACGGAGTAGCCAAAGACAAGCTTAGTCTTTTAGCGCAAGAGATCCAAAATCAGGAAGCGTTTAGCGTTGCGGGCCAAAATGCGGTCTGGATGCTTACTGACAACGGAAAACTAGGAGATGTTACAGGCTATGGTGTTGAAGATGGCGTTCAGCTTAGAACCTTTATGGCCAATATGTTCGACATTCCGGTTGATGATGTCGAAAAATTCGTAGCACCCGCAGCACCGGTACGTACGCGTACCGTTGGTGGCAACTTTAGATATCGGTTTCCCAACACTTCGTCTGTAACCATCGGCATGTTCAATGCGCAAGATATTATTGTGAAGGAACTTTATAACAATCCCGAAACACCTCCAGGCGAACATCGATTATCTTACGAATTTGACACCCTTCAATACGGAGATGAGGTGTATTACATCCGATTGATAGTGGACGGCCAAATCAAGATCAATTTCGAGATGAAACCCAGAGGTTCTTAAGACTGTTTCAATTAAGTCATAAGTATAATAAAGCCCACAGCGCTCCTAACCTTTTGGCATGGGCGGTCCCATATCCCTATGGGCGGCTGTGGGCTTCTTTTTTTCCGCCTTAAAAACGGAACCAACCTAAACATTAACTATGATTGTGTCTTAAAGGTACGCGCTCATACTGTTACCACAAAGTTTCTTATATCGTCGTTTATAAAGGACGACTTTTATTCTCCAATATTTCTTAAAAATTGAATATCATTTTCAATGGTGAGTAACAAAACGCTCGTCGCCGTGCAAAAAACTGGGCTGGTGATACAGTGATGGCCATTCCAACTTCCATCAGCATTTTGTATTTTCAAAATCCTACCACTCATATTGTCGTACCACGATTTCCAATCGGTATCATCATTGACCACCATAGATTCGCCAGTTTGTAAGAAGCTTAGAAATTCTTCACCTCCGTTGTTTCCATATCCGGTCACCACGTCTTCACGCTGAGCGGTGTTTTTAGCAGATTCATAAACATCATAGGCAGTTTTGTATCCCAAGGCTTGTGATTGAGAATAGCCTGCAATTTTTAAATTCTCCACATTGATCTCGGCTTCCGCGTCTAATTTGCCTTCTCTTTTTGCTTTGTTTATCTGTTCTTTTGCCTTTCTAGCTTGAATGGCGCTCGCTCTAGCACTTCCACTCACCGAATACAGCATCACTCCAGCTCCATCTTCGGTTTTAACCGCACCATTTTGTTCGTCGTAGTTTTGTTTCTGATACTGACGGGCCTTTTCTAATACCGCGTCATCTACCTCTGCTCCAACAGACTGTGCAGCTTCCAATGCACTGTTAGCTAATCCGCTCTGTAATACCCCGGCCCATCCTGCGCCTTTTTGCCTTCCCGTGGCATCTGTACCTGCTTCAATCTTAGAAACACATATGGCCAAAGCACGGCGCAATTCTTGGGTATTCGTCCCTTTTACATTTCTATTGAGCAAGTTGGATAGAAACTGAGCAGCCAGAACGGCGTCAATATTTTCCCCAAGCTTCCGTTGAATTTGTGTATTTCGCACATCTGTGATGTACGGACTTGACGGGGCTGTATTGAGTATAGTTTCAACTAAATAATGCGTTGCTTTTTTAAGGTTTTCTGCGTACACACCTTTTCTGAAGGTGGAACCGCTCCGTAGAAATGCTTGTGCCACCATAGCTGTGGTTGCGGGGTCTGCAGCAACCGCATGCGGATCTCTCAAATGTTGCGCACTATGACTCCCTGCACCATAGCCTCCATTGGCCAATTGTGCGGCTGCGAGCCAAGCCAAGCCATCTCTTACCGACAAGTTTACATTTTCATCAGTTTTGAACACGGCAAAGCCATCTGAAGATTGCTCCCCCATGGTGGTCATAAATACACACCCTGACTCAGGCTGTAAAGTTCGTGTTGTAGTGGGATAATCCTCTGCATTGACAAAGCTAGAGGCAAAGAATCCAACCAACGCTATTGGTAGTGCTACCAAAATAAGTTTTGTTTTCATACTATTGTTTTTTGAATGAGCACATGAAACTAAACCAACCCTTCAGCAATTAAAACCACAGTTTAGGCAACAGCCGTTTTGCATGAGTGAAACCCTGCTTTCCAAGAGGCTGAATTTTAATTGGAAACAAAAAGCAGTCTCAGATTCTTTTTATATTTTTAGCACTTATTTCAATTGCTATGAAAAAATTAATTTATCTATTTTCCTTCCTTTTCCTAAGCACGGCAGTTTTTATTGCCTGCGGAGGAGATGACGATACACCGCCTCCGGTTGATACGGGAGATGAACAGAGCCCAACAGCACCTGCCAATTTAATGGCAACCCTAAGCACAGAAACCACAATAACCCTTTCTTGGGAAGCAGCCACCGACAATGTTGGTGTGAGCAGCTATTCCATCTTTCAGGACGGTTCTCTGATTGCAGAAGATATTTCGGTCACCACGGCCATTGTTGACAATTTAACCGCAGAAACTTCCTATAGTTTTTATGTTGTAGCCCTTGATGCTGCCGGAAATCAGTCTGATCCGAGTGAAACCATAACTGCTTCTACAGCCATTACCTTTCGAACTAACTTGTCTGATATGGGGGTTTTTGCAGCAATCAATGACGACCTGATTCCTGCGGAAGGCGTGCAGCTCTATGAAATAAACAGCACACTGTTTACCGACTATGCTTCTAAGCAACGTTTGGTGCGCGTACCAGAAGGCACGAGTCTTATTTATAACAACGACGACTTTTTACCGCTTTACCCCGATAACACGCTAATTGCGAAGACTTTTTACTACAACATTGACGACCGGAACCCCGCCCTAGGTAGGCAGGTCATTGAAACCCGTATTTTTTTGAAAATTTCTGGTGAATGGAAGGTCGGAGACTACATTTGGAATGCAGAACAGACAGAGGCTGTGTACACCGAAAACGGTTCATTGAAACCTATAAGTTATATCGATATTGACGGAAATACGCAGAATGTAGACTATATCATTCCATCCCAACAAGACTGTTTTACGTGTCATAATAATAATGGTATAACCCGTCCTATTGGAATGAAATTACGCAGTATGAATTTCACTCCCTCATACGTTTCTCAAAACCAAATCGACTATTTCGACAGTATTGGCCTTTTGGAAGGCGCTTCTTCAGGAGCCATTTCGGTATTGCCAGATTGGACCGATGAGGCAAACTATACTTTATCTGAGCGGGCGAGGGCCTACATGGATGTAAACTGTGCCCATTGTCACTCACCGGGTGGTTCGGTTCCTCCAGGATTTGAACTTGATTTCAGATATGAAACGGCTTTTGACGACACAAATATTTATCCAAATCGAGGAGAGATTGGAGCACGGTTCCAAAGTACGATTCCGACCTATAGAATGCCACAACTTGGAAGAACGATTGTTCATAATGAAGCACTCGATATGTTGTTGGAATATATAGATGCCTTGTAAAATCACACTAATAAATAGGAAAACCACCCAATGGGTGGTTTTTTTTTAT
>JAWWCH010000090.1:0-6899 GCA_033720575.1 Marinirhabdus sp. | reverse complement strand
CATTTGCATCGGCTTTGGCAATTACCGTTTTATCTACGGGCACGAGCATATGATTGTGCTCATGGCCACCCATGATCAAAGGCACATCACGGAACAATTCGGCCAATTCTTTATCTTGATCGATATCCAAGTGCGTCAGCCCAATAACGATATCGGCCTGTTTTCCTTTTAGTGTACTATATGCGGTCTTTGCTTCCAACAAATAATCACTGTAGTAGACATACTCTTGCGGATTGGAATCTAGAGTAACACTGAACACCCCTATGGAAGCAGCCGTGGTATCTGCCCGTTTTATTGGGAGCTGAAACACATCTGGAATGCGAAGGGTATCCCCATTTCTATACGTATAAAAACTGGTTGGACCTTCGTCAGTTTGTTGAAACACGTTGGCCGAGGTCCATTGAAAGTCAGATTCGTTCAATCGTTTTTGGAAGTCGGCTTCAGAAAGGTCGAATTCATGATTGCCATAAGTAACCAAATCAAATTCCATGGCATTCATGACTTCAATCATGTGTTTTCCGCGCAAGCGTTCGCCATCTACCTTAAGGGTTCCAAGCAATGAAGGATTTAAAAAATCGCCCGCCATGACCAAAAACGTATTGGGCTCTATGTTCCGAATGGAATCTACTACATGGGCCACCCGAGACATACCGCCATACGACCCGCCCCCTAGTGGCGCTATTTCATACACATCGTTGAGTTGTACAAAGGTGAAGGTAACTTCATTTGATGGAGGAGGCTGCGTAACTGTTTTCGAAGTTTTACAGGAGGTAAGCAATAACAAAACTGTAAAACTGAACGACAAAACACTTGTTTTCGATATCTTGATGTTCGAGAAAGAAAGTACTGCTACCATACTAATGATATTTGGTGAAAATTTTAGTAGCCTCATTATGGGCGCTTTCAAACGCCATGGTATTGATGTTTGTTGGCACCTTTTCAGCAGTAAAAAAACTGAGCATCTTTTCTGTGGGCATATTGCCGGTGAGCTCGTCCTTGGCCATCGGACAACCGCCAAAACCTTGAATGGCTCCGTCAAATCGCCTACAACCAGCTTGATAAGCCGCTTCCACCTTTTCATGCCACGCTGTAGGCGTGGTGTGCAAATGTGCACCAAATTCAATGTGCGGATATTTGGGTATGAGATCTGAAAACAGATAGGTAATGATCTCAGGTGTTGAAGTACCTACCGTATCGCTCAAGGACAAAATAGAAACCCCCATTTTTGAGAGTTTTTCGGCCCACTCCCCTACTATATCAACATTCCAAGGATCGCCGTATGGGTTTCCGAAGCCCATAGACAAATAGGTAACTACTTCTTTATCGTGCTTTTGGGCCAACTCCAAGATCTCTTTGAGAACGGTAATCGATTCAGCAATGGTTTTGTGGGTATTTCGCATCTGGAAATTCTCAGAAATCGAAAAGGGATACCCCAGATACTGAATTTCAGGATGTACTACCGCATCCTGTGCGCCCCTTACATTTGCAACAATTGCCAATAACTTACTTGTCGTAGTGGTTAGATCTAACTTTCCCAGTACATCAGCAGTGTCTTTCATCTGCGGAATGGCTTTGGGAGACACGAAACTACCAAAGTCTATCGTGTCAAAGCCACATCGCAAAAGAGCTTGGATATATTGCACCTTTTTTTCGGTAGGAATCCAATCTTTGATTCCTTGCATGGCGTCACGCGGACATTCTATAAGTTTGACTTCTTGCATCTCTTCAAAGATACTATTTGATGTGTTATATACATAGGAAGCAGTGCCGATTTAATTTCATATTTGTTAGCCAGGTTTGTTTTCGCAGTTATCCTTTTTTCGAGCTCCTAGGCCAAGAGTATATACACTGCAATTCCGGCGAAAACAATAATCTGTAACCATTTTAGCCAAACCCCTACCGCTTTGTGTTTGTTGATATACTCAGAAATACTCCCTGCCAGAAGAGCGATAGCACTAAAGACGAAAAAAGAAACCAACATGAACACAGCCCCAAGAATAAAAAACTGATACACCGTAGATTGATTTGGATTCCATAAAAACCCAGGAAAAAAAGCAATGAAAAACAACATCACTTTCGGGTTGAGCAGATTCATTACTACTCCAATTTTATAATATTGCCATGCTGATTTTTTGGTGGACGTCGCGTCACTCTCTACAGTTATATCTGAATCTGATCGATATACCTTAACCGCTAGAAAAAGTAAATAGGCCGCTCCGATGCATTTCAACACAAAAAATAACGTGGGCACCGTCGTAATAATCGCGGAAATCCCAAAAGCCAAGAGTGCGGTGTGAACGATACAACCACTAATCAGTCCCGCAACGGTTGCAATACCGCTTCGGCTACCATGCGCCAAAGATTGGGTAAGCACATAAATATTATCCGGTCCAGGTGAAATCGCTAGCAAAAGGGTCGCAAATGAGAAGGAAATAAGCGATTCTATCATATTGTTAATGTGAGAGCAATGCGCTATTGATTCGTTTTATAAGATTGGGGCCTTCGTAAATAAACCCGGTATACAACTGAACCAAGCTTGCTCCAGCTTCCAATTTCTCCAACGCATCTTCCGCAGAATGTATACCACCCACTCCAATGATAGGAAACGCTCCATTGCTGTTGGCTGAAAGAAACCGAATTACTTCAGTGGCACGCTGTGTAAGGGGTTTACCGCTCAATCCACCCGTCTCCTTTTTGTTCACGGCGTGAAGTCCTTCTCTAGAAATAGTCGTGTTCGTGGCGATGACACCATCAATTTTGGTGGTAGCTACAATGTCAATAATATCCATAAGCTGTGCATCGGTCAAATCGGGAGCAATTTTTAACAATATAGGTTTTCGCTCCGCTTTATTGTTGTTCAATTGTTGCAGGGTGTTCAATAACTTGGTAAGCGGCGCCTTATCTTGTAATTCTCGAAGGTTTGGTGTATTGGGCGAACTCACGTTCACAACAAAGTAATCCACATAGGGAAACAACGCATCAAAGCAGATCACGTAATCGTCTACAGCCTGTTCATTTGGTGTGGTTTTGTTTTTACCAATATTTCCGCCGATCAGGACATGTCCTTTTTCACCTGGCCTTGGGTTCGATTTTAATCGTTCCACGGCTGCTTCAACCCCACCGTTATTAAATCCCATTCTATTGATAATGGCCTGATCCTCTTTCAATCGGAACAAACGTTTCTTGGGATTTCCCTCTTGGGGCTTCGGCGTTACAGTTCCAATTTCTATAAATCCGAAGCCAAAATTATGCAGTTCCTTGAACAATTTAGCATCCTTATCAAAACCAGCAGCCAGACCTACCGGATTGGGAAACGTGAGTCCGAAGACCTCTCTCTTCAATTTAGGATCTGTTGTAGCATAGATACTTCTGAACAACCCACCCATTCCTAGGGCATGTAAATAACGAACCATTTTGAAGGTAAAGTGGTGCACCTTTTCAGGGTCTGAAGTGAAAAGTAACGGACGAAGAATTGATTTGTACATGGTTAAAAGTCTTCTGCAAAAATAGTATTAAAACCCTTAAAAATGTTGGGGTTATTCCGTTAATTTGTATTGAAAATGACACTTCATGATAGACAAACAACATTTAATAAAACGATTTATCGGCTACGTTACAGTTGATACGGAAAGTGATCCGGAAAGCGACACCACACCGAGTTCAGCCAAACAATGGGATTTGGCAAACGCACTGGTGGAAGAATTGAAAGCCATCGGCATGGAGGAGGTAACCATTGACGACAACGCGTACATCATGGCCACCTTACCTTCAAATATTGTAGATGACGTGCCCGTTATAGGCTTCGTTTCACACTTTGACACCACACCAGATTTTACCGGTGCCAATGTAAATCCTCAAATCATTGAAAACTACGATGGTGGCGATATCGTCTTGAACTCGAAGGAGGACATTGTACTTTCTCCCGATGATTTTGACGATTTGCTATTGTACAAAGGAAAGACCTTAATAACAACAGACGGAACCACATTGCTTGGCGCAGATGACAAAGCCGGAATCGCAGAGATCATATCGGCCATGGAATATCTCATTCAGCATCCTGAAATCAAACATGGGAAAATTCGCGTTGGTTTTACACCAGATGAAGAGATTGGACGGGGCGCCCATAAGTTCGATGTGCAAAAATTTGGAGCTGACTGGGCCTACACCATGGACGGCAGCCAAATAGGTGAGCTTGAATACGAAAATTTTAACGCTGCCGGTGCGGTAGTGACCGTTAAGGGTAAAATTGTACATCCGGGGTATGCAAAGGGTAAAATGGTAAATAGCATGTATATCGCGACCGATTTCATCAATTCACTACCCAGAATGGAAACTCCAGAACACACAGAAGACCGACAGGGTTTTTTTCACTTGTATAGTGTAAACGGTGAAGTTGATGGTACTAAGCTGCAATATATCATTCGCGATCACGATAAAGAGCACTTTGAAGCTAGAAAAGAAATGATGTATCAATTAGCAGATGAGTTGAATGCTCAATACGGCCAAGAACGCATTACTGTTGAAATCAAAGATCAATATTTCAACATGCGCGAGAAAATAGAGCCAGTCATGCACATTGTTGAAATCGCAGAGGAAGCTATGAAAAAGGCCAATGTGAAACCTATCATTAAACCCATTCGTGGTGGAACTGATGGCTCACAGCTCAGTTTTAAGGGACTTCCCTGCCCAAATATTTTTGCCGGTGGTCACAACTTCCACGGAAGGTATGAATACGTTCCGGTTGAAAGTATGCAAAAGGCAATCGAGGTAATTGTGAATATTGCCCAAATTGTTGCTGAACGAAAGAAATAAAGATTTTTTCAACACAAAAAAAGGCCCCGTTCGATTGAACGGGGCCTTTTTATATCATAAGAAACCGACAAGCTATTTCTTGTCTATAAGCGTTCCTTTTTTATCTTCATTCTGTTTTTTACTCAGTTCCATCGAAATTGCCGAACGTTCAAATTTCATCTTTCCGGCTCCAGTTTCCAAAATGCAAGTTCCATCATCATTGAGATCTAGGATCTTGCCGTGCATACCGCTTTTGGTAACCACTTTATCTCCTCGCTTGAGATCTTCAGCAAACTGTTTTTCGTTTTTGGAACGTTTCATTTGCGGACGTATCATAAAAAGATACACCACTAAAAACATTAAAAGTAACGGAGCAAAGCTCTGTAATGATTCCATAAGGTTTTACTTGTATCTGCTTAGTTCCCGCTTAAAGGATATCCGGCAGGTGTTGCGCCTTCCTTAGGATTCACAAACGCTTTGATTTGAAGCGTTTCTTTCCCAGCTTGTGTATTTGCAGTGATTGTTACTGTTTTGCTTACTTGGTTTTTTCCGCTTCCGTTGAATTTCACTAATAGCTCTCCTGTTTCTCCTGGAGCGATCGGACCTTCTGGCTTCTCTGGCACAGTACACCCACAGCTACTTTTAGCATCAACTATAACCAAAGGAGCATCTCCAGTATTGGTAAACGTGAAACGGTGTTCTACGTTGGTTCCTTGGTCTATAGTTCCAAAATCGTGAACGGTTTTGTCAAACGACATCACTGGAAACTTTCCTGCATTAACATCACGATCTGCCGCAGCAGCAACGTTTTCTTCATTTACTTTTTCTGAAGCATCGTTTTTACATGATGTAAAAATGAACGCTGAAAGTACAGCTACAATTAAAAATGATTTTTTCATAGTATTCTACCTTTAAATTTATTTTTTAGAGTGGCTAAAAATAACCATTTTTTTACATTTATTGCAAGCCACGCCCTATTTTATTTAGGGTTTTGTTCTCACTGAACTCTTTCACAAGTTTATCTAATATACCATTGATAAAAATACTGCTCTTTGGCGTACTGTATTCTTTGGAAATTTCCAGATACTCATTTATCGTAACTCGAATCGGTATTGAAGGAAAAAACAAAAATTCTGCGATGCCCATTTTTAGGATGATAAAATCGATTTCAGCGATTCTATCTTTATCCCAATTGGGCGTTTTACCGTCAATCTTTCCAGACAATTTTTCTTCATTCAAAATGACTTTTCGAAATAATTGTATGGCATATTCCCGATCATCGTCATTCTTGTACAATTCTGGAACTATGGCTGCGCTGTTTTCAGCATTTATTTTACCCAATGCCTTGGCAATAGATGTGTTCACAATTGGGAAGTCATCTACCCAAGTCAACCTTCGGTCTTCAATATAATCGTACAACTTATCATTTGGAGCAATAACTTCTTTATACACCTTAACCAGAAACTTTCGGTCTTGTTTCAAGGTATTGTCGGTTTCTAGGAGATAACTCTTGTACCAATCTTTGGTAAGCAGATCATTAAAAAGAATGGCAATGTATTCATCGTCTTCTTTCCAATAATTCAATTTTTTCTTTTTGAGAATTTCTTGGAGCTGATTGTTTTCGGCTATAAGAGCTATGGCTTTATTATCAACAAAACGTCTACTCGGATTTTTTTCTGAATCGGTAGCCAAATGCTTTTGCTGGGACTTCAACAAATACGATTCTGCGTGATCTCTCATCGCCACCATGCTCTGCAACATCAAGATATACAGGTCATGCATTTGGTCTAGACTATACAGCAAGAATTTTTCTTGTTTTTCTATATCGGGATGTTCCGTTTGATGGAACGCATAAATGGACTGTAAAACTTTAACTCGGATATGTCGTCTTGTGAGCATAGTTGTAAAAGAACTTTTGTATAAAACTAAGAGCGCACAAGAGTAATCCTGTGCGCTGCAAAGATAAGATATTCTGTTATGGAAAAGACTATTTTTCCTTCTTTCTGGCGTCTATTCGTCCTTGGGCAATATCAAATGCCGCTTGATGTGTGGTAATACCATTCATTTCAGCATTCTTCAAAATTTCTAAGGTCGTATTGTAGATGTTT
>JAWWCH010000089.1:0-6911 GCA_033720575.1 Marinirhabdus sp. | reverse complement strand
TAAATTTCCAAGATTTGTTATTGGTGAAAGCTTATTTCCTCGTTTCATGCAAAATTTTGAATAGGTTGGTATGATAGATTCTTTGAAATAGACTGGTTTTTAAAAAAAAAATTGGGCTAGATTTATAAAAGGTGAGCAAAGCTGTCATTTTAACTTTGCTGAAAAATTCACCGAAGGCTGGTCGTGGACGTGGCAAGTACCCCGCGATGAATTTGATAAAACCCTCACCGATGCGTTGGAACGAAAAGGGGTTGCCATCTCTTTTGAAACCGAAGTGGTTGCGGTCGATTTCAAGCCGGATGGTAGTTCGATTACCACCGTCATTGATTCCCAAGGCAAGCAAACTGCGATACACGCCTCATTCATTATTGACGCTAGTGGTCATGGACGTGTACTTCCTAGGCTATTGGAGTTAGATATTCCTTCTAGCATACCGAAACACAGTTCCATTTTTACCCATGTAAAAGACAACTACAGACCGCCGGGTGCCGAAGGCACGCTGATCACATTCGATATCGTTTCACAAGACACATGGCTATGGGTCATCCCATTTTCAAATGGAAACTGTAGTATTGGCTACGTGGGACCAACGGATTATATTGAATCTTTTGAGGGAACGACAACAGAGCGGCTACAACTAATGATGAAACGTTCTGAACATTACCATAAACGGTTTGAAGATTGCGACTATCTTTTTGAACCGATGGTATTAAAAAATGTGGCAAAATCGGTGAAGACACTTTTTGGAAAAGGATATGCCCTTACGGGGAACAGTGCCGAGTTTTTAGACCCGGTTTTTTCTTCAGGGGTAACTTTTGCTACTGAAAGTGGCTTGAAAGCCGCGAAACTCATTGCGAAACAATTGGAAGGTGAGACTGTAGATTGGCAGAAAGAGTACGAAGATTATATGATGTTCGGAATTTCTGTGTTTGCCACCTATGTAAAAGAATGGTACACGGGGAATTTGCAAAAAATATTCTTTGAAGGCACCGGCAATCCTGAAATCAAGCAACAGATATGTTCGGTATTGGCAGGGTATGTTTGGGATGAAGCCAACCCTTTTGTGAAAAACCATAGTAGATTGGTATCCACCTTGGCGAAGGTTATTGATCTAGAAACCGCCAAGCAACCCTGAGGGTTGTTCTGAGCTCAAAAATCACTTCTGTTTGATCCTCCGCTGAATGGCATCACTTTTAGATTTCCGTTTGGGGTGGTCTACCAATTCTCCTTTGTAACTATAATACCGCATTTCTTTCGGAACGAAGGCTTCCTTCTTTTTACTGTAATAGGTACACGTATTGATGGGCTTCGCATATAAGTGTAAGCTCATGCATTTCTTGTCTGAGATATTGTGCAAGGTGTGATAGCCAATTGAATCATCCATGTAACCGATATCACCCGACGCTAATATACGTTCCTTATTTTTTACCAATTCGTCATCAGAATTCTCCGAATACAACACCTCTTTCATCTCTCCATTTACCTGATACACCCAGCACCGTTGCTCACCGTGGCAATGGATTGGAGTGCTATCGCCAGGATTCCAGCACAACAACAATAATTCGAAGTTTTCGGTCCGTTCAATACAGTTTCTTGTATATCCCTTTTCCTTCCAAAACGCATACTCCATCAAGTCTTCTTCTGGAATATCAAGCATTTGGGCTATGGCAACATAGTCCCTTGATTGGGTTTGCACCAACGTATCCACCAATTCATCGACCGACGCTATAAGGTTCATAGTTTTTATGGTATTTCATACACATACTCCGAGGAGTCTAAGCGATTATAAGTAAAAAATTAGATTTTCTACTGCTTTTGATTGCTTTTTTTCAATTTTCGAGCAGAAAACACAATTTTCTATACAAAAAGAGGTATTTTTTCGATTTTTGAGCACATTATTACAATTTGTTTAACATAAACTAGCTCCATCAAGACCAAAACTTGATAGTTACCAAAAACATCTTCATGTATGATTACTAAAATAGTTGCCCTTGTCATCTACGTCAGTATTTTATTTCTAATCGGGATCTTTGCCTCAAGGCGAATAAAAAGTATGAGCGACTTCTATGTGGGGGGAAAGAACATAGGCTATTGGGCAGTGGCCTTTTCGGCTCGGGCTACAGGAGAATCTGGATGGTTGCTGATTGGTCTTACGGGTATGGGAGCACTAGCGGGTATTTCAGCTTATTGGGTGGTTTTGGGCGAATTGTTAGGCGTTTTCATTTCGTGGTTCTTTATGGCCAAAAAATTTAAACGACGCACAGACCGATATCATTCGATAACGGTTCCAGATTATCTAGAAAGTCATTTCAACACAAAAACCCACCGACTCCGAATTATAGCCGCAAGCGTACTCTCCATTTTTGTGATTATCTATGTAAGCTCACAACTTGATGCCACCGGAATTGCCTTCGAATCACTGATGGATATTGACTATTATTGGGGCATTCTCATTGGCTTTGTCATCGTTCTGGTGTACATTTTTATTGGCGGATTTGTTGCCGTGGTTTGGTCAGATTTGTTCCAAGGGTTATTGATGTTTGCAGGTTTGGTGCTCCTCCCCATTGTGGTGTTCTTTTCTATGGACTATAGCGGTGGATTTCTGGACGGCCTACAAACCATAGACCCTGCGCTCGTAAACATTTGGGGCGGTAATGAGGATATCTGGATGAATGTTTTTACGATCCTTGGTTTCTCCATGATTGGATTAGGATTTTTAGGCTCTCCACAGGTATATGTGCGATTCATGTCGGTTAAAAGCGAAGCCGAGATTGATAAAGGCAAGTGGGTGGCAATTTTCTTCACCTTATTAACCGATGCAGCAGCGGTTACCATTGGTATCTTAGCGCGACTCCTTTTTACAGAAAATGGTCAAGACCCAGAAACAGTGTTTGGTGTAGGTGCGGCCGATGTGCTGAACGTTATGACCGAGGAATTTTTACCGCTCATTCTAGTAGCGATATTTGTTGCTATTGTACTTTCTGCCATCATGTCTACCATAGACTCACTTTTGGTAATTGCCTCTAGTGCCATAGTTCGTGATTTCTATCAAAAAATATTCAGACCCGAACTGAAAGACACAGAACTTACGCGCATTTCGCGCTGGGTGACTTTGGCCATGGCAATCATCGCTTTGGTCATTGCAGTGGTGATGGCAATGGTTTCACCAGACCGACAAGTGTTCTGGGTGATCATTTTTGGTTGGTCTGGCATTGCGGCAGCCTTTTGTCCGGTCATTATATTGTCTCTGTTCTGGAAAGGATATACTGAAAATGGGGCCATAGCCTCAATGGTAACAGGCTTTCTATGTGTTCCTTTGTTTAAGTTCGTTTTTCAAAATCTAGATACCGTAGGTGTGTATTTTGAAAAGCTTGATGTACTCGCTCCTTCTTTTGCAATCGCAATGCTGATGGGCTGGATAGTATCAAAATTCTTCTCTAAGCCAGCAGACCGAACCGAAAATTGATTATTTAAGGCATAGAAAACAAAAAACCCGAGCGGTTGCTCGGGTTAATTCAGTTGGCCCACTAGGGCTCGAACCTAGACTCTTCTGGACCAAAACCAGACGTGTTGCCAGTTACACCATGGGCCAATTCCATAATGCGGATGCAAATTTAATACAATCTTTTACTTGCACAAACAATTTTACTGAAAAACACAGGATTTTTTCGCGGAGCGGAGTACTACGTAATTTCAAAATTGGTTGTAGTACTCAATTCCACCCCCTAAATCGTATAAAATAATACGGGCATCCCTACGTTAGCTTTCTTTTAGTCGCATCACTAAGCATATTATTAGTAAATTCGTGCCAACAAAATCTGATACCTTCATGTCTAGTTTCAACTTCGACAAATGGAATAAAATTACCGGCTGGTTTGTCTTTTCCGTAGCATTACTCACCTATTGGCTCACCGTAGAACCCACCGCTAGTTTTTGGGATGCGGGTGAGTATATCACTACCGCAAGCAATCTTGAAGTAGGCCACCCTCCTGGAGCCCCGCTGTACCAGTTGCTAGGAGCATTCTTTTCCATCTTTGCCATGGAACCCACAAACATCGCATTGACAATCAATCTTATGTCGGTTTTTGCAAGTGCCTTTACCATTCTATTCATGTTTTGGTCACTTACTATTTTACTTCGCAATGTAACACGGAAACACCAGGAACTAACGGATGCTACGTTGGTCGCTATTTTGGGTAGCGCAGCAGTAGGTTCTTTGGCGTTTGCCTTTACCGATAGCTTTTGGTACAATGCAGTTGAAGCTGAAGTATACGCATCGGCAGCCTGCGTATTGTCCATTTTATTCTATTGTGCCCTACGATGGGAACGGGAAATGAACACGCCCCGAGGCGATCGCTGGTTGATCCTTATCGCATTTATTGTCGGCCTTTCCTTCGGAATCCACTTTATGGGGCTACTGGCCATTCCCGCTATGGGGTTCTTGTATTATTTCAAGAATTACAAAACCATTACCCTGAAAAATTTCATCATCGCCAATTTGGTGACCGTGGCCATCTTGTTATTTATATTCAAGTTACTCCTACCGTACACCATGAAATTGTTCAGTGGGTTTGAGCTCTTCTTCGTAAACACCCTTGGCATGCCCTTTAATTCGGGGACTATCATTGCCGGACTATTATTTATCGCTCTTTTCTATTTTGGGCTTCGATATACAAGAAGAAAAAAACTAGGACAGATAAACACACTTCTGCTTTGTGTTCTCTTTATCTTTATCGGATTCTCAAGTTGGCTCATGTTGCCCATCCGCGCAAATGCGGGAACGGTAATAAATGAAAACAATCCCAACAACGCACGAGAGCTTCTAGCGTATTACAACCGGGAACAATACCCAGAGACGCATCTATTTTACGGCCCGATGTTTACCGAAATGTATTCTGGACTAGACCCCGAGAATCCCTACAAAGATGACAAACCGAAATACGAACAAGACGAAACTACCGGTAAATATGTGATCGTAAATCAGTACAAAGATGCCTCGCAGAACTTAGACGATAAACACAAGGTTATCCTGCCGCGTATGTGGAGCCCCGAGCACAGTGCAAATTACCTGGAATATACAGACGGTTTAGAATTTTCAATAAAATCGGCATATAGAAGTGAACCACGATTGGTTGATGCCGTAGCCAACTTTAAACAAGCCTTTAAGGAAGGTGAGGTAGACAAAGACGAATATCACGACTTCTTGCAAACTTACGGGCAGTTCTTCGACGTAGAGCCTCCGTCGCTCGCGCAAAACCTTGCGTACATGTTCGAGTTCCAATTTGGTTATATGTATTGGCGTTACTTTATGTGGAACTTTACTGGAAGGCAAGATGATGTGCAGGGTCAGAGAACCGATTTGCACGGCAACTGGCTGAGCGGAGTTGATTTTGTTGACGAAATGCGATTGGGCTCACAAGACAACCTGCCTAGTGATGTGAAATATAATAAAGCTAGAAACACCTATTATTTTCTTCCGCTCATTCTCGGTGTGCTAGGCGTGGTGTTCCACTTTAAGAATGATATGAAAACCTTCTGGGTGCTTTTGGTGTTATTTTTATTTACTGGGTTAGCCCTGAAAGTGTACCTCAACGAACGGCCCTTTGAACCGCGAGAACGAGACTATGCCCTGGTGGGATCTTTTTACGTTTTTGCCATGTGGATTGGATTTGGCGTGTACGCCCTCTACGAAATGGCAAAAGAATACCTGAAACCAAAACTAGCCATCCCCATAGTCATAGGTGTGAGCCTATTGGCTGCACCCGTGCTCTTAGCCTATCAAAATTGGGACGACCATGACCGATCAGATCGCTATACGGCGAACAGTATGGGTAAAATGTATCTTGATTCCTGTGACGAAGATGCCATACTCTTTACCATTGGAGACAATGACACATTTGCACTTTGGTATGCCCAGAATATTGAAGGGTATCGTCAAGATGTGCGCGTAGTGAATACAAGTCTTTTTGCTACTGATTGGTATATAGATGATATGAAAAAACAAGCCTTTGAAAGTGAACCCATACCTTCACAACTCACCCATGACAAATATCGCTTCGGTACTCGAGATTTCTTGTACTTCCAAGAAACTAAAGAAGATACAATCGATATCAAGACCTGGATGAATTGGGTAGCAAGTGATAATCCTGTAACTATGGTAGAACTGGAAAGCAATCAATGGGCGCATACGTTCCCTAGCAAAATCATTCGAATTCCAGTAGATAAAGAAGCAGTCTTGCGAAGTGGTATAGTTGCCCAAAAAGATGCCGATAAAATTGTACCCTATATCGACATAAATCTCAAAGGAAATATCATTTACAAAAACAGAATGATGATGTTGGATGTTATCGCGAACAATAATTGGGAACGCCCCATATACTTTAGTGGCGGTAGCTTTGGAGATGATGATTATATCTGGATGAAAGACTACCTCCAGCTAGAAGGAGTTACCTATAAACTGGTGCCGATAAAGACCAAGGTAGACAGAAATAACCCGTTTGACATGGGACGAATTGATCCAGACAAGATGTATGATATTGTCATGAACTTTGATTGGGGAAATAGTGGGAGCCCAGAAATTTATCACGATACTGAAACGCGGCGCAACGGGATTACCTATAGAAGTAATTTGGCACGTCTAGCCGAAGCGTTGATGAACGAAGATCAAATGGAAAAGGCAGAAGATATCCTAGACCTTGCCATGGAGAAAATGCCGGTAGACGATTTTGGTTACTACAGTCTATTAGAACCTTACGTATTGGGCTACTACGAACTGGAAAAGACAGAAAAGGCACGGGAATTGTACCGTCAAGTAGTGAAGAAATACCAAGAAAAACTGCTGTACTACAGCGGGATGAAGGTTAATCGTCAATTCAGAATTGCAGAAGAGATTATTAGCGATATGGAAAAGT
>JAWWCH010000088.1:0-6940 GCA_033720575.1 Marinirhabdus sp. | reverse complement strand
TGCACACTGGCTTCAATATGATACACCCAAGTGTTTTCAGGTATTCCGACAAGGTTAGGGGTGACGTTGGTCCAGTTTTTACCACCATCGGTTGTTACTTGCACATTTCCATCATCTGTTCCAACCCAAAGCACATTTTGGTCTAAGGGAGATTCAGCGATGGTAAAAATAGTAGTGTGATTCTCGGCACCACTATTGTCTACGGAAAGACCTCCTGAGCTTGATTGGTCTTGTTTCTCAGGATCATTCGTAGTTAAGTCTGGCGAAATGATGGTCCAACTGTCTCCCATGTCATCCGATTTGTGAACAAACTGGCTTCCCATGTAAAAACGGTCGGGTACATGCGCACTCACCGCCATTGGGGCATTCCAGTTAAATCGCAACTCCTCATCTCCCTTTCTAGGTAGCGGTTGAATGGTCTTGGTTCTATTTTTATCTACATCGTAGCGCCAAACATTTTCAGCACCTTGCATTTCAGAATAAATAATATTTTTTGTGGGGTGCTTTAATACTCTAAACCCGTCACCAGCACCAACACTGTTCCAGTCACGCGCATTTACGCCACCTGGAGAGCTACTTGGCGCCCACCAACTTCCGTTATCTTGAAGTCCGCCATATACGTTGTACGGTGTTTCATTATCGGTACTGATATGGTAAAATTGTGAAATCGGTAAATTTTCAACGATTTCAAACGTGGTTCCAGCATTCCAAGAGCGGTATACACCACCGTCGGTTCCAGCGTAGATGATATCACTATCATTGATATGGAATACAATATCGTGAATGTCACTGTGCATGTTTCCAAGATCCTTAAAGGTCTTCCCACCATCACGGCTTATAGAGCCACTTAGTCCACCTTTTACCACGATGTCTGGGTTCCTAGGATCTACAGTAATTCTCGAAAAGTAGAAGGGACGTACCACCAAGCCAAAATCGTTGTTTAAGTGTTCCCATGATTTTCCGGCATCTTTCGAAACCCAAAGTCCGTTTTTTTCCTTTTGTTCGGTTTCCAATACCGCATAAAGACGGTTGCTGTCACTAGGAGCAACTGCTACGGCAATTCTCCCTAATTTTCCTTCGGGGAATCCGTTATGGATTTTATTCCATGTTTTTCCACCGTCGGTAGATTTATGCAGACCACTGTTCAAACCGCCAGAGTTGAAGCCCCATCCGGTTCTTCTGAACTGCCACATAGAAGCATACAGCACGTTCGGATTTTCAGGATCCATGATTACATCGGCAGCTCCGGTAGACGGACCGACATACAAGATCTTATTCCAGGTCTTTCCACCGTCTGTACTTTTGTAAACGCCGCGATCTTCACTGTCGCTCCACAAAGCACCAAGCACACCCACGTAAATTTCATTAGTATTTTTTGGATTGATCACGATAGAGGCAATTCGCTCACTATTCTCAAAACCTTCAATTTCTTTCCAGTTTCCACCGCCGTCTGTAGATTTGAATAATCCATTTCCGACAGAAACTGAATTTCGCGTCCAAGTTTCGCCAGTTCCCACCCAGATTACATTATCAGGATCTTTAGGGTCTAAGGTTACTACACCGATAGATTGCACATGATCGTCAAAAATAGGAGAGAAGGTGGCGCCACCGTCACTACTTTTCCAGACCCCTCCGCCCGCAGTTCCAGCGTATAGAATGCGCGAATTAGTAGGGTGGGTGGTTAAATCATTGATACGGCCACTCATAAGGGCAGGGCCAATGTGTCGGGCTCTCATGTCTCCAAAGAGCTCTTTTCCTTTTAAGGTAATGTCCTGGCCATAAAACGTGGAAGGAACTAATGAAAGGATAAAGATTACAAAGAATATTTTTTTCATTGGTACTAATTTTTGGTAGTGCCTGAATACAGGCGTTAGTGTTGGTTTTTGTAGTTAGTTTTTATTGGGATATTCGAATATTGCTGGGTCAATCTCTGGGTTCACTTCAACGCCGATAATGGTGATGCGCTGCGCATTGGGTCGGTCTTTTGTACCGTCTGCAATTGAGAAAGGAAAGTAGAGACCATCAACTTCTTGATAGTCACTTAATTTACTTTGTCCATCAATATAGCCATTTGGGCCTATGGCAACTTGTTTTTCAACAAGGATTGGAACCCTGTTTTCCTTTTCGAAATAGTAATACTCTACATTTGGGGTTGCAACGCCATTGACCATTTTTGGCTTTTTCTCCAGCTTTATTTTATAGGTTTCGGTTCCTTCAATCAATTCAGTACCCAACAATTCAACCTGATAGCCTTTAGCTTTATAGTTTAGAAATGGATCCGGAAAATCTTGAATTCCCAACTGATAGTTTTCTGTTGCTTCAGAATCCATCTTCTCGGCTTCAAAGGTTTGTTGATTGGTACTCCAAAGGGTTTCACCATCGTAGACCGACTGATAAAATTCTTGTCCTTGAACATTGGCACTCAAGAGGGTTAGACCTTCTTTGGTCTGAATCATGGTAACGGGTAATTGCATGGTGTCAAAATCTAAAGTTCCGGTAAATTTTAAGGCTTCAAGCGACTCCCAATTTGATTTTCCTCCTGTATTGTCGAAATAAGACTTGATAATTTCGTCAGCGGTCTGTGCTGAAAGATCAGGAGCTAATAAAGCCAATACAAAAATTGCGAAAGAAAGTGTAATGCTCTTCATGATAGTTGATTTAAGTAAATATGTACTTTGTTAGAACCGTTCCTTCATTTGTTGTTGCAACAAAGAATGTTGAGTAAAAAAAATCCCCGTACAAGCAGGGATTTTTTTCGTTTTTTAATTTGAATTAGTTCTTAGAACCTTCTCCCTTTTTTTCAGGGAAAGCAAACATGTTATCATCGATATCTGGGTTAAGAATAATTTCTTTAACCACAAGGTTCTGACCAGCCATTCCCATATCGAACGGGAAATACAAGCCATCTACTTCTTGATAATCGCTCATGGTATTTGAACTCATCTGACCTTTCATCTGACCAGATTTTATTTCAGCCTCACTTGCAATGATCACCATGTTCTCATGATCAAAATAGTGATATGAAACATTGGCCTCTTCTTTTCCATCTACCATTATAGGTTTTTGAGTCAATTTAATCTTATATGTTTCTGTACCTTCCTTAGTTTCACTACCCATGAGTTCAACTTGGTATCCACGATCTTTATAGTTGTAAAATGGATTTGGAAAATCTCCAGCTTGCTTTTTCATGTTCTCAGTAGTCTCGGCATCACTCTTTTCGGCTTCCATGGTCATAAAATTCGTAGTCCACATAGTTTCTCCATCAAAAGCCATCTGTACCATTTCTTGTCCTTGCAAGTTGATTTTCACCAATTGTTTTCCATCTTTCATTTGGTAGATATCAACCGGAATGTCCATTCCTTGGGCATTCACGGAACCTTGGATAAGCACACCGTCAAGATCGCCCCAAGCATCCATTCCTCCTGTATTTTCAAAATATGCTGTGATGATTTCATCTGCAGTCTGTGCATGGGTAATAGGCGCCATAGCTACCACGAGTACAGCGATAAAAAATGTTTTAAGTGTTTTCATTTCAATTTTTATTAAGGTTTAGTGTATGTGTTTGACTTAAGAAATCAAAAATTGTTACAGCGAAGCCAATTTTTTTTTTTTGCTACATGTACTGCAAATTTGATCCTCAATAAGCCACAAAAAAAGTACTATATTTTTCTAAGAAACTCAAATATAGGACGTTAATTTCTATAATTAGTAATCCAATTCTACTTTTCGGATTCCTTGGGCTTGCTCTTTTGCGCGTTTCAGCTCCTCTTTGGTAGGAGGTGTAGGGCGCTGCTCATCCTTTATTGCTGGTTCAAAACTCAGTTCGGTATAAGTAGGGTAGTGGTCTGAATTGATATCTGCTCCGGTATTGAAATCTTTTACCCTAAATTCAGAAGAAACAAACACATGGTCTAACGGCCAGCGCATGAGAAAATTCTTGGCGTTGAAGGTGTTGTAGAAACCGCGACCCTTACGAACATCTAACAATTCGCCAACCGATTGGAATAATGATACGGTTGCAGACCACGGCACGTCATTAAAATCGCCTAGGGCCACAACCGGCAGCTTTGATTCGCGACTCAAATTCGCATACTTCATCATTTCGGCATCACGGTCTGAAGATGACGGATTGTGCTGAGGCATGGGAGGCGTAGGATGCAAGACGTACAACTGAAATTCTGACCCATTTTTCATGACCACTCTACTATCTATTGAAGGGATACTATCGTCAACTAAATAGCGCACACGCGGATCTACCAATTCTAACCTTGAATACAAAAGTACACCATACGTATTATCCAAAGGCACTTCAACCTGATAGCGGTACGCAGAAGGCAACACTTTTTTAATGTCGTCTTGCCATTCGAGGTTGGTTTCCATAAAGAGAAGGATATCTGCTGTCGTGGTGTCTATATATTGCTGTAGTTGGGCGGGTTTTTTGTTTTTCTGAAGCACATTTGCCGTATATATCTTTATAATATCTCCCTGATACGAATCACTGGTCGTATTAACATCTTTTTCCGCGTACGGCAGATATGAGTGAATTTTTGTGTATTGGAATACAAAACAAGCCGCTAGACCTGCCGCCACTACATAATCTTGCCAGCAATTCCATTTGAATTGTATAAAAAATAAAATAAAGGCAACCATTGTTAATATGGTGAGCTGAATATGTGGGAAATCGAATACCCGTATCCACCAATAGTCAATGGCAATGAGTGGGACAAGCGTAAGCACTATGGCCAGTCCAGCAAAGATTTCAATAGCGGTATAGAGTTTGGGTTTTTGTTGTTTGTCTGAAGTCATCTTTTTGATTAGGTTATCCTAAAGATACACAGCACAACTCGTCTTTACCTCTCCTTTAAGGAAACTTTGGCTATATCATGGCCGGTGGGCGACTCAAACAATTCAAGACCAAAATAGGGTATGGCTGCTATTAAATGGTCAAAGATATCGGCTTGAATATGTTCGTAATTTTCCCAACGCTTATCATAACAAAAGCAGAATATTTCAAGCGGAATTCCTTTATCGGTAGGCGCAAGATGGCGCACCATCAAGAACAAATCTTTGTTTATGGCAGGATTTTCATGTAAGAAAGCGTCTGCATATTTTCGAAATACCCCTAAGTTGGTTTGGTTTCTACCATTGATGAGTATCGACTTGTCTGCTTCTACAGCCTTGTTGTATTTGGTAACATCACGTTCACGATGATCAATGTACGGAGCGATAAGCTGAATCTTCTTCAGTGCCTCCAATTCTTCCGAAGTTAGAAAATGAATAGAATTCTGTTTGATGTATAGCGATCGTTTGATACGACGGCCTTCAGATTCTTGCATGCCGCGCCAATTCTGAAACGAATCGGCAATCAAACTATAGGTGGGAATGGTTGTAAACGTATTGTCAAAATTCTGAACGCGCACCGTAGCCAAATTTATTTCAGTAACATACCCATCGGCCCCAAACTTACTGAAGGTGATCCAGTCGCCGATACGCACAATATCATTCACCGAGACTTGTATACTCGCCACAAATCCCAAAATGGTATCCTTGAAAATCAATAGAAGAATGGCAGATGCTGCTCCTAAGGTGGCCAGACTTTTTATATCGTAGCCCGTTGCAATGTTGATAAAGAAAAAGATGGCGACCCCCCATGCAAAAATCATTAATACCTGCACATAGCTTTCAAGGGGCTTGTCACTGTATTTTTCCTTACTGAATCGCAAATAATTGTTGGTTGTTCTCAGGATGCTGCGAAACACCAAAACACACAGAATCACCAAGTACACCTGGGCAAATTTATGTATCCAAATATGCAACCAAGAAAAATCTTGAAATACAATAGGCGAAATCCACCAAACTAAAAGTAAGGGGATAAAATGGGCAATAAACCTTGGAAAATTACTTCGAACCAAAAAATCATCGAAGGTAGTTTTTGTTTTGTTACTGAAGGCCTTGAAGGCTTGTACAATGACTTTTCTGAACACGATATCCAAAACGGTAGCCACAAATGCCAACAGCAATAGATTGACCAGTGCGTTGATTACGGCAGCCCAAAACACTTCCATCCCAAGTTCTATGAGATAGTCCTTGAGTAGAAAGGCATACGCTTCAAGTTTTGCGGTGTTCATTATAAATATTTTCGTTCGGCATAAAAAGGCCCGAATGGTAAGATAGAGCAGAACATGACAATAGCCAAGGTTCCCCAGCTCCAATTTAATTTTTCTTTCATAACATAGGCCAGAACCAGATATGCGATAAACAAAATACCGTGTGCCATTCCCACTACGCGCACCATTTCTGGCATATCCCAAATATATTTGAGCGGCATGGCGATGCCCAACAGTACCAAAAACGAGATGGCTTCTAAGGTGCTCACAATTTTAAAAGTTCGAATTGAGGTGTCCAAAATGAATGTTTTGTGCAAAGATAAACAAGTCGTCACGTTCTTCTTCTTTAAATTTAACGAATCATAAACAACAAACAATTTCTTATAAACCGTATCTTTAGGCATCACAACCAATTATGATTCTACTACAAAATACAGCAGCAGAAACCATCACAAGGGCTGCAGAAAATTATTACGATAAATTCTTAACGTTATTGCCGCGTATTGCCATGGCAATCTTTGTGATCGTTGCTGGAATATTGATAGCACAGATCATTACTAATTTTTTCAGGAAACGCATACTGAAAAGAGCCCAAGATCCACTCATGGCAAGGTTCCTCGCGCAGGCTGTCAAAATTGTGCTCATATTGATCGCGATAATGATTGCGTTGGATGTGGCCGGGCTACGGGGCGTTGCTGCAGGTGTGCTTACCGCTGCTGGTGGAGCTGCTATTATTTTAGGGTTTGCCTTCCAAGATATTGGGAAAAACTTTCTTGCGGGCATTATTTTAGCTTTTAATCGGCCTTTCGGAGTAGACGATACTATTTTGGTGG
>JAWWCH010000087.1:0-6953 GCA_033720575.1 Marinirhabdus sp. | reverse complement strand
TGTCTATTCAGCTTTAATTTTTTCGTTTACACACGTATTTACAATATTCCGAACCATGGATATCTCCTCCACCATCAATCAACTCGTAATAGCCTTTGTCATGGGATTATTACTAGGCGGGCTTTATGTGAAAATCCAAAATATATATGTTCTAGCCCTAGCACATATGTTTTTTAATCTGCCAGGATATTTTAGTGAAAAGGCAATATCTGTAAATGCTACCGATTTCACAGAATTTACCCTACTCCCCTTTAATTTGTTTCAATCAATTATTTCGCTCATTGGAATCCTAGTAGTATATCTACCGTTTGTCGCTTTCACATGGTACTTATTAAGGCGAATGAGAAAGTCAAACAAACCGGCTACCGGACACGTCCATATTGAGCACCCCTTCTCTATTATCAATAAAAAATCGTAAAGTATGTTTAAATCAATATTCACCCTATTAGCAATTTTTATCGTTGCCCAGCTATCGTCACAAAATGAACAATTGAATGTTACCTCAAACTTCAACGGCTTTCATTGTGATGGAAAACCAGGACTTTGTACCATCGACCCAGCCCAACGTTCTATGGATTCGAACTCCACTTTAACTTTCAACTCGAATGTGTCCGTTACCCTATGTATCAATAGGAATAAACTCTCAGATCTTGAATTTTTCAATCTTTTTTCCTTTGAACGTCCCCTTTTAGATACAAAAAAGTCCTATCACTTTGATGTTCCTGCCGACCTACAACTCAGTAACCCAATGCCTACAACACCGGCAAACGAGTCGATTCGAATCCACAAGGGAAATTATCCCATTGAAATAACCGATCAGTATTTTATTCTTACTTTTTCAACTAATTGACATGTATAGACACTTATTGAAGTTCTTTCTACTTTCTATTATTTCCACATGGACTAGTATCGGTTCAGTACCCACTAGCGATGATGAAGAAATTGCTATGCTATTAAACGAAATGAATTTCACTATCGGTCAGCGATATGCTCACTTTGAGCAAGAAATCATTCCTTTAGAAAAGGAGCTTTTAGATATTCAAGAACAACTTTCGAAAACCCATTCGTTACAACGAAAAGTCAACTTCATATTAGAAAAAGATGCGTTGCAGGAGCAGATTAAAGAACTAACACTTAGGTACGAGTCAGATATTTCTAAAATACGTTATTTGAAAGGATTGCAAATTATCAAAATTCTATATGAAAAAACGCTCGACTTAGATCATCACTTTGCGGCGGTCAGCACGCTAAGTGAAATCAATCGTCTAACAAACCCCAATGAATACGCCGCATTTCGGGACATTAAAACAAAGCTCACCGAGAAGACGGATAAAAAAAGTGGTTTTGATTTGTCAAGTCTTTTAGGAAACAATATTTATACCTCTGTAATTCACTCATTTGTGGCGCTGTTCAACTCTAGTGCGACATCACGGGAACAAAAACAGCATAATTTACAAGAGGTAGAATGTATTCTAGATTTTACGCTACGCATGCACAACGATTTGAATACCATCTATTTCGAAACATCTTATTTAAGAAACGGCAACAAGGCTGTTATGGAAGACTTACAGGTCTTGTTCAAAATGTATACTTCTCCTATTTCATACACGGTTCCATTGAAAACATGTAGAGAAAACGATGAATGGAGTATTATAAGAAATCATTTGAATGATTACATCGACAGAATGAACCAAATTATAGAACACGACCAAGCAGATCGCAATTTTCGAAATATGCAAATCAACCTACAGTTTCCTATTGATAGATTGCTGCAATTTATTACCAAATACAACGCCTTTATTGATCAGGGATCAAAATTTTATGAAAAATTTAGGGTCATGCTAAATAGCTATGAGAATGAAGAACGATGCGCGAATAACATTCCCGAAGATTACCGCGAGATGAAAGCAAATATATACCGGTCCATTGAAAAGTTTAATACCGCCTATCGCCCGGTCGAAATCAACGGAAGTAAACTCAAACAATTGCTATACGGTATCAATGAATACGAATGACAGGGTTTTTTACCTTCAGGTATTCTAATTAAAAATTAATTTCTGTAACTTCGGTGTACCAAGAATAACAACATGCACCAATCTTCCCCTTTTACCAAAGCAGAACTACTTCCGCAGGAAGAAAAGCTCGAAATATCGAAGCAAAAAGGAGACTTATTTATCGGTTTACCTAAAGAAACTTGCTTTCAGGAAAAGAGAATTTGCTTAACTCCGGATGCGGTTGGGGCACTAGTGGCCCATGGCCATCGCGTATTGGTAGAAAAAGGTGCGGGTGAAGAAGCTGGATTTTCCGATGCAGATTACAATGAAGCCGGAGCCAAACTCACTACAGACACTAAGCAAGTGTTTGCATGCCCCATTATTCTCAAAGTGGAACCCCCTACCCTTGAAGAACTCGAGCTTATCAAACCAAAATCGGTTATCATTTCTGCCCTGCAACTCAAAACCCGCGAAGAAAGTTATTTTAAGACCCTGGTAAAGAAGAAAATCACAGCCTTAGCCTTTGAATTTATCAAAGATCAAGATCAGAGTTATCCTGCAGTAAAGGCACTGAGCGAAATCGCAGGTACAGCAGCTGTTTTGATTGCATCCGAATTGATGGTAAATGCTAAAAAAGGGAACGGTTTACTGTTTGGAAACATAAGCGGCGTACCTCCCGTTGAAGTTGTGGTGATTGGAGCAGGTACCGTTGGTCAATATGCAGTTCGATCTGCATTAGGTTTGGGTGCCAATGTCAAGGTTTTTGATAGTTCATTGACCAAATTACGGAATTTGCAATCTAATGTGGGTAGACCTCTTTACACCTCCACCATTCAACCCAAAAATTTGCTGAAAGCGCTTAGACGCTGTGATGTGGCTATCGGCGCCGTACGCGGTAAAAATCGTTCGCCGATAATCGTGACGAAGACCATGGTTGAAAACATGAAAAAAGGCGCGGTGATTATAGATGTAAGCGTCGATATGGGCGGATGCTTTGAAACAACTGAAGTCACCTCACATGACAATCCTACACAGATTACCAATGGGGTAATTCATTACGGTGTTCCGAATATACCTGCTAGATATCCCAAAACGGCTTCCATTTCTATAAGCAATATCTTCACTCCTTATTTGTTAGACATCGCAGAAAGCGGCGGACTTGAGAATGCCATTCGATTTGATAGCGGTCTGCGAAATGGTTTGTATTTTTACCGCGGTATTCTAACCAACAAAGCGGTAGCAGATTGGTTTGATATGACGTACAGCGACATCAATTTGCTGATTTACTAATACAATTGATTTTTCATGAAAGTTATTCAACGCGTAGCCTACTACGGGGCCGGTTTTATTGTAGGTCTGATTATCTTATTCTTCTTTCTTGGCGGAAAAAAAGCCAGTTGCGATTACGGTTTCGATTCCCGAACCTTAAAGAATATCAGGTCCAAAAAACTAGCGGTTACCCCTCAAGGCGAACAAGGACTTAAAACCTATCAAATGGATAGTACCGATATTGCTATGCTATTGCAACACGGCGATGTTGACTTTTCCGAAACCGATAGAAGTTTAGATTCGTGTAAGATCTACTTAGTTGAGGGTAAAGTGAACAATCAGTCCATTCAATTACGCATTGAAAATTGCAACAAGACTGCTACCATTAAGGATGTACAGGGGAAATAAAAAATGGTCGAAGTAAACCTCAATCTAAAACTAAATTCCTCGACGTTCTTTTTCTCTTTTCAGCAAGGTCAATTCCCGACTCGTTTGTCCAGCAACCGATGTATTCTCTTCGGCCCTACGAATTAAATACGGCATCACATCTTTAACCGGCCCAAAGGGTATGTATTTCGCGACATTAAACCCTGCCGTAGCCAAGTTGTAGCTAATATGATCACTCATTCCGTAGAGTTGTCCGAACCAAATTCTGGAATCGTTTTTTGCAATGCCCTTCGATTCAATAATTTCCATGGCCAAAAAGCTACTGGCTTCATTGTGGGTTCCCAAGAAAAGTGAAATGTCATCTAAATGATCTAAGATGTACCGCATGACCGCGTTGAAGCATTCATCGGTAGCCAACTTACTTTCGCAAATGGGTGAACGATATCCTTTATCTTCAGCACGCTCACGCTCCTTTTCCATATAGGCGCCGCGCACCACTTTAAACCCAAGTTTATATCCACCTTCTTTTGCACGTTGGTGAGCCTTTTTTAAATATTCTAGTCTGTCCCAGCGATAGCATTGTAGTGTATTGAAAACAATAGGCGTATGTACATTGTATTTCTGCATCATCTGTTCACACAGTGCATCTGCGGCATCTTGCATCCATGATTCTTCACCATCAATGAGCAACGAAATACCACAGTTGTGCGCAGTCTCACAAATCTGTTCGTATCGTTGTTGAATACGCTCCCATTCGTTTTGCTCCTTTTCTGTTAAAGTAGCGCTAGAAGACACCTTTTCCCAAATTTTAAAGCGGCCCAAGCCAGTAGGTTTAAAAACCGAAAAAGGCATGGCTTTCTTATTTTCGGCAAATTTTGTGAGTTCAATGACTTTTGCTAAGGTGGCGTCAAATTGATTTTCTTCTTCCTTCCCTTCTACCGAATAATCCAACACCGAATACACATCAGCTTCGTATAAACTGTCTACCGTATCCATGCAATCCTGTTCACTTACACCCCCACAGAAATGATCAAATACCGTGGAGCGAATCAATCCTTCCACAGGCAAATGCAAATTGAGCGCCAATTTAGTGGCCGCGGTGCCGATTCGAACCAAGGGCTCATTGGCAATCATTTTAAACAGAAAATACGCACGCTCTAGCTCTGAGTCTGTCTTGAGCTTAAAAGCGGTTTCCGTATTATTAAATAGCGTATTTGTATTCATAAAGGAGAATAAATCTGCGCAAATATAATTAGATTTACCCACGGAAGTGTAGCTCTATAAAAATTAAACGTAAGGTAATTGGTACGTAGATAGTTGTATGAAAAGAATTGGAAAAAATAAAGGAGTCGTGTACGGCGGAAGTGATATTTGGGAGGAGCTGAACCGCTTGATCAAATCCACGGCGCCATCAAAAGTCATATGCCTTACCGACTCAAATACGGCAAAATATTGCTTACCAATCCTGGAATCACATTTGGATAGTGACATACGCATTTCAGGAATTACCGTCCCCGCTGGGGAGGCATTCAAAACCATAGCCACTTGTCAGTCTGTTTGGCAACAACTAAGTGATCTAGGGACAGATCGCAAAAGCCTGATGATCAATCTTGGAGGTGGTGTCATCACCGATCTGGGTGGTTTTGTGGCATGTACATTCAAAAGAGGAATTGAATTCATAAATATTCCCACTTCACTATTGGCCATGGTAGATGCTTCTGTGGGGGGTAAGAACGGAGTAGATTTAGGCCACATCAAAAACCAAATTGGAGTTATTCAAAATCCTTTGGCGGTATTTGTAGATGTGGCATTTTTGGACACCCTTCCGCAGCCTGAGCGCAATTCAGGATATGCCGAGATGCTGAAACATGGTTTAATTGCTTCTGAAGCATATTGGAACGAACTGAAAGACTTTCACAACATGAACAGTGACGCCTTGGCGGATGCTATCTGGAAATCAATTGAAATAAAAAATCGTGTGGTTACTAAAGACCCAAATGAAAAGGGAGAACGTAAAACATTAAATTATGGCCATACCCTCGGGCATGCCATTGAGTCATATTGTTTAGAAAGCAAAGATCGCGAACCTCTTCTTCATGGGGAAGCAATTGCTATTGGGATGGTTTTGGCCAATTACATTTCACAACAAATGCTTGCGTTTCCAAAGGTGAAATTACAGCAAACCACCTCTCATTTTCTACATCATTTTAAGCGTGTTTCGTTTGACCTGTCGGAAATTGAAAAAATCATTGAATTATTGAAGTTTGATAAGAAAAATGTAGATGGCAACGTCAACTTTGTATTACTTAAAGATTTCGGAAACTACAAAATAGACATGACCGTTGCTAACGATTTAATTTTCAATGCATTTGAATATTATAAAAATTTTAAAAATTAAGTTTGATTTTATAACAAGAGTTTTACATTTACCCCGAACAATTTTACGAATTTTGCTTAGCAATCTTAAAACAAACCATCAATACAACCCAGAATGAGACGCGTAATTGTAGATTTTAGAAAATTAACTCCAGAAATTCTTTCTTTACTTGTTGAGAAGTATCCTGACGGCTATGACGACGATCAAATCATCACGTTCAAAAACGCCCAAAACGAAAAAGTTGATGCCGTTGAGGTACGAACAGACGACACAATATACTTGGTAAAAGTGAGCAGCAAGCTTGTAACCAGCATGGCGAATTTTGAAGAAGAAGATTATGAAGACGATGACTACCAAGAACCAATACACGATCTGGATGCGAAAAAAGCACTAGACGAAGAAGAATAAAAAAAGAGGCCAATAGGCCTCTTTTCTTTCTTTATGTGCTAATCCTTACGCGTGTTGCGCCTCATGTTTTCCTTCCTTGATTTCCTCAATCAATTTACTGTTGAAGGCAGGTAAGTCATTAGGATTTCTACTGGTCACAAATCCTGAATCTACAACCACTTCCTCGTCCACCCAATTGGCGCCAGCATTTATCAAATCATCTTTAATAGATTCAAACGATGTCATTTTTCTGCCTTTCACTACTCCAGCTGAAATTAGAGTCCACGGCGCATGACAGATCGCTGCTACGGGTTTTTCCTGTTTAAAGAAATCGCGTACAAACAATAATGCCTCTTCGTTTCTTCTGAGTTTGTCTGGGTTAATGACACCTCCAGGAAGTACTAGGGCGTTGTATTCTGAGGCAGACACTTTGTCAAGGGTTTTATCTACCGAGTATTGGTTAGACCAATTTCCATCACTCCAAGCCTTAATTGAGCCGATATTCTCGCTTACAATATCTACTTTGAATCCTTCTTTTT
>JAWWCH010000086.1:0-6978 GCA_033720575.1 Marinirhabdus sp. | reverse complement strand
TCCTTTTTGATAGGTGTTGATTTCTCCAGTATCGTCAAATAGATTTTTAAGTTCATTTAAATTCCGAACCTCCTCTTCAGTTGCTTTTTTTTTTGAATCGCCACCCTTCATTTTGGTAAGAATTTGAGCTTTGGCAAGACGGCTTTCCACCGCGCTCAGCAGTTCAATTTCTTCAAAAGGCTTGGTTAGATAATCATCGGCACCCAAGTCCATCCCTTTTCGAATTTCTTTGTGCTCTGTCTTCGCTGAAAGAAAAATAAATGGAATGTGGCTGGTACTGGGATCGGCAGACACAGCTTCTAAAACGCCATAACCGTCAACCTCCGGCATCATGATATCACAAACAATAATATCTGGAAGTTGCCTTTTTGCCATTTCTATGCCAACTCGACCATTAGGAGCCGTATATACTGTATATTTTTCAAGCTCCAATAATTCGCAAGTGTTCTCGCGTAAAGCCGTGTCGTCTTCAATTAAGAGTATTGTTTTCATTTTGTTGGTTTAGGATGTTGACACGGGAATTTTCACAATAAATTCCGTTCCGATATTTTCTGTGCTTGTAAATGTAATTGTACCTCCCAAATTCTCCAAATGGGTTTTAACAATGTTCAGACCGATTCCGGTACCTTGGTTCAGCAGGGCATTCTCTGCTCTAAAATACCTGTTGAACACATATTTTTGATCGGTTTCAGGGATACCAATACCTTCATCACGAATACGAATGACCAATTCATTTTTCTGTACTTCTGCGGTGATATGTATGGTTGAGTCTTCGGCAGAATACTTTATGGCGTTGTTGATGAGATTCGTTAGAATCAAGTCAAGTATCTTTTCGTCAAAATCAATGAAGATACTGTCAATGTTTTCTGGATATTGAATATGTTGTCCTTCCTTCAACAGCATGTTGGCATCGTAAATCACTTCGTTGACCACCCTACTTAGCGGAAAGTTGGAGTACATATAGTTCACTTTTCCACTCTCCAATCGTTCTATCGATAAAAAATCATTGATGATATTATTGAGGTATTTCACCTTCCCTTGTATGGTTTTTAGGTGTTTCTCCCGTTTTTCCTGATGTTCTTCCTTTGTGTATTTTCCGGCAAGTGTGGCAGAGGTGAGAATACCACTCAAAGGAGTTTTAAACTCATGAGAGACCAAGGAAAGAAATTTGGTTTTCAATTCGCCTAATTCCTTCTCCTTATTTAAGGCTTCCTCTAGCTGTCGGGTGCGTTCTGCTACCGTTTTTTCAAGATTTTGGGTGTACTTTTCTTGTTCGGTAATATCTAATATGATGGCGACAAGTGTGTCTTTTTCACCACTAGAAGACTTTTGTAGATGTACTTCCACAGGGTAAATAGTACCATCCTTACGCTCATGTTTTGCATTAAATTTTATTTTCTCAATTGTAGCATTTTGTAGGGGTTCAATCTGCTTCAAAAATTTCATTCTATCAGTGTCAGGATGAATATCTACAGGTGTCATTTGTTTTAATTCGTCCAAAGTGTATCCGATGTTCTGTAGCGCGCCCTTATTTGCATTAATAAAGCGTAAAGTCTCAGCATCAAAAATAAAAATCTCATTGAGCGATTCATTAAATATATTGGCCCAATGCTTTAGTTCTTGTTCCTGCTTTTTTCGAATGGAAATGTCTATGACCAAGGCCATCACATATTTTTCACCACCTACCTTAAATGGATTGAGTCCAGCCTCCACAGGAAATTGCGATCCATCTTTACGGCGCCCGTACAGATCGCGCCCATGTCCCATCTGTCGTTTGTCGGTTCTTCCCATAAAACCGCTCACATGCTTGTGATGGTCTGCTTGATATTTTTTTGGTATGAGTATATCCAAATGTTGTCCGGTGAGTTCATCCTCTTGATACCCAAAAAGCTGGTTGGCGGCTCTATTTGTAGCCACTATGCTTTGTTCTTTATCTACTATAACAATACCGTCAGAAATGGCTTCTGAAAGCATTTTGAACACAACACTTCCTTTTTCAAATACTTCCATTGCATAAAGATACATAAATATTGAACTGACAAATATCATAGTACAGTACGTTTGCCGAACTTACTTTTACCCTATTAAATGATAATACTATGGACCATGTGAACACAACCGAATTGCTATTCTACCAGAAACTGGGAGAGCTATTCTATGCCATTGCTGCATCAGACAATGTAGTTCGAAAGGCAGAATATGATATGTTATCACAGCTTGTTGAAACCCAATGGAAAAAACAAGATGAGTATAAAGATGCGTTTGACACGGATGCTGCCTACCAGATTGCCATCGTTTTTGAATGGTTTGATTATGAACAAATGGATGCAGACGATTGCTTTGAAAGCTTTGTGGATTATTATGGAGACCATAAGAAGCTATTCTCAGGAAAACGGAAAGAGCTCATTTCAAAAACAGCACAAGAAATAGCCGACGCCTTTCAAGGCACCAATAAAAGCGAACTTGTTATGCTTACAAAACTTCAGATCCTTTTCGAAACAAAATAAATCCCATGCCATGAAATACTATATTCTATCCATATTTACCATCCTCCTTGTTTCGTGTAAAAATGAAACAAAACAACCTAATGAAGCCAAACCCATAGACTCGGAAACTACTGTGAAGAGTGAGGAGCCTTTTGAAGAGGTGTTACCTTTTGATTCTGTGTACACCAATAACGACAGTGAATTGCACAAGACCAAATCTGTGGTCATTAAGCGGCAAAACCTTATTGATAAAGCAGATGACAAATTGGAACTGGAACAACTAGTCAGCCAAAAAACATTTAAAAAAGAGGAAGATCTATATCTCATCGATTTTACCTATCCCTATTTGAACGAAAACCTGAAGGCGTCCTATGCCAATTTTAACGAGTACCTGGAAGAGACCTATATGGATATTGCCGGAGTGGAAGCCAGTATCTTAGAGGATAAGGAGCTACTTTGTGATACCCTTTCCATTAACCGGTTCAAGGAAAAACGATTTGTGGATTATAAAATCTACAACCTGAACGAAACTCTGATTAGTGTATTATTCTACAAAGAAAATTACTATTCTGGAACCTTACACCCTTCGTATACGTTCGACTGTTTGAATTTTGATTTGGAGCGATCGGTTTTTATGAATTACGAAGATTTCTTCAACGAGGGAACGGAAGAAGAGATGACCAAGATTATAAATGAAGTACTGCGCGAAAAGATAAACTCTGGGGATATATACTACGATTGTTGGGAGATCAGCTTCGACGATCTGTTTGAATACAAAGACAACTTTGTTGTAGACGACTTTAAGGTAGCATATTATTTTGATGATTGCGTGATTTGTCCGTCATACACAGGCACCTTTTCGGTAGAAATTCCGCTGGAACGACTCTTACCTATCCTCAGAAAATATAAATTAAATCCATTTCTGATGTAATATGAGATTATACGCCAACCTTTATTTTATAGCTTATGCACTGCTCGTTACAACATTGTTTGTATTGCCCTTATTCTCTTTTGATGGGTATTCTATGGCCACGCAAACCCTGAGCGAGTTGGGTGCACAAAAGGCACCAGGAAATTGGTATGCGAATGCGACCATCATAATATTGAGTTTTTCCATTGTATTACTAGCTACAAAACAACTACGGCCCTATTGGAAGCAACTCGCAGCGCTCTACTTTTTCTGTATGACGTTTATATTGACTGGAATATATCAATTGGCCGGTATAGATGCACACACCTATGTCTTCAATTATACTGATGATGCGATACACTCGCTTTTTTCTATGATTACCGGATTTGCTTTTTGTCTCTTCTGTGCTTTCTTTATCTTTATTATTGAAAAAAGGACACAAAAATGGCAAACCTTGGCGGCTTTCACTTTAGCGGTGATCGCGCATTTGCTCATGTGGCGTTATCCTGAATACAGAGGAATCTTTCAAAGGATACTATTTTTAGGAGCATTTGGATGGTTGTTTTATGCATTGACGTCCTATCAACTTAAAATGAAGAGCTATTCGCGTGTATATATAAAGCGCCATAAAAACTAAAATATTCTTACTCAGATGAAAAGTAACTTTACTACCATACTTGACTCAAACGTACCCGTCTTGGTTGATTTTTTTGCTGAATGGTGCGGCCCCTGCAAAGCACTTGCTCCCATTTTAAAAGAGGTGAAGTCTGAGCTGGGCGATGCAGTGAAAATCGTGAAAATAGACGTGGACAAAAATCAGCCCTTGGCTGCCCAATATCAAGTGCGAGGGGTACCCACATTAATTCTCTTCAAAAACGGTCAACAAGTTTGGAGACAAAGTGGCGTGTTATCAAGACAAGAGCTCGTTAACACCATCCGCTCTGCATAAAACAACCAAGGTAGTATCTCAACTTACCAATGGCCAACGTCATGGTAGAAAAATAATGTTCTGCCTCTAAAGTCATCAATTATGATAAAAACATTAGACACTAAAGAAAACATGTTATTACTAAGTTCCCATTATATCGGTAGCTTGGGGTATATATTTGAAAATCGAACGTTTGTAGTTCCTATCACCTACTTCTACAACGAAGAACAAAATAACATAATCGGGTACTCCGCCATGGGGCATAAAATTAATGCATTGCGAAAAAACAACGCAGTCTGTTTATCGGTAACCGATATCGATTCAGTGAATCACTGGAAGTCGGTTTTGGTGCAAGGAAGGTATCAGGAAGAAGAGGGTTCAACTGCAATTGCCTTGTTACATCAATTTTCGTTAGGTGTTAAAGATCTCATTTTACGCAAAGAAATGCGCGACTTGGACTTTATAAGTCAGTTTTCCAGTAAAATTCATAAGGATGACATGCCCATAATATTCACCATCAGTATTGACGAAATTACCGGTAGAATGCGGAATTTCAATTAAAAAAGGGAACCCTAACATTCAGGGTTCCCTTCTCGATCATACTGAATGCTTCCCTAAACCTTAAAGGTCATTATGGGCAGATCACTATGATTCACGATAGCTTCGCCAATATTTTCCGAGAAGAAGTGTGCCAAGCCGCGTCTACCATGGGTAGGTATTACCACCATATCTGCGTTAACTTCGTTGCTAAATCGGTAGATCCCATGTTCTAGTCGATAATCACAATAATAGGCAGTTTGGTCATACACGTCGGTATTGTCTACGCCACTATGGAGCATGAACTTAAAAGCGCGTTCTTGCATTTCTTGATTGCTCAAAAATTTCTCTGGGGTATTCACAAAAACCACTTGAAATTCAGCGCCTAACTTTTCAAAGAAGTCCCAAGCCTTTTTAAACGCCCGGGTAAAATCCATGTTGAAATCACAGGCAAAGACCACTTTGTCCATTTTAAAATCTTTAATCCGGTTTTTTACGACCAAAACTGGAATTTCGGATGTTCGCACCACCTTTTCGGTGTTGCTGCCAACAAACACTTCTTTAAGACCGCTAGCACCGTGTGAGCCCATAAGGATCAAGTCGGCATCAAACTCTTTGGCCACACTGTTTATTTCGTGAAATTCCTTATAATTCTGAACCGTAGTTTCTACGGTAATTCCTTTGAGATAGTCCTTCTCCAAAAATTCGTTAAATCGCTTTTCGGCCAACTTCATGTAATAAATGGCTTCAAACATTTCTTGAGATTCGTCTCTGGTCAGAATTGCTTCAGATAACCCCATCATATGAAGGACCACCAAGGTGGCATCGTGCTTTTTAGCCAAGGTTGCCCCTACTTCTAAAGCATATTCAGAGTGTTCTGAAAAATCTATGGGTATGAGTATTTTTTTCATCTAGGAGGATATATTTTGGTTAGTGAATTTTGCTTTCCGTTTTTTGAGTTGTTTATCAAGATCGCTGATGGCTTCCTTCACAGCCATTTCAAAGTTTTTCTCATTGGAAACCGCAAAAATCTTAGGTCCGGGTAAACTGAGTTCCATTTCACAGATATGTCCTTTTTCGGTGGGGTCGTTTTCCAGTTTAAAAAATACTTCTGCACGAATCAGCCAATGGTATTTTTTGGCTAATTTTTGAAGTTTTTGGGTTACATAGGAAGACATGCTTTCACTGGTCTTCATCTTAACAAATTGAATATGTATTGTCATGGCATTTCGTTTAAATATTATTCAAAACTAGGCAGACCAACGGTCTTAAACCATGATATATATCAGTAAAAAGAAAAGGAATCCCTTTTGTGGTCGTTGCATCCGTTTAGGAAGTATTGATCTAGAAACCGTTCAAAAGGAGCAACTGCGATGAGAACTTAATGGGGTAGTTTGTCCCTTAAGACACCGTATAAAAATGTACCTACCAATGCGCCGAAAATCACAAGCAAGATTGACGGAAAACCGGCTCCTACCAAGACATACATGGGTCCTGGGCAAGCTCCGGCCAAGGCCCAACCCAATCCGAAGATGATACCGCCAAGTAGGTATCGGGTTACGCTTCTGTTCTTGGGCTGTAGTCGCATTGGACGACCGTTGAGCGCCTTCAGCTTATATTTTTTAATAATTTGAACACCGGCAACCCCTAAAATTAATGCTGAGCCTATGATGCCGTACATATGAAAACTTCCAAATTGGAACATTTCATAAATACGAAACCACGAAGCGGCTTCAGACTTAAACATTATAATTCCGAAGAAAATACCGGTACTTAAATATGCAATGTATTTCATATTCTAAAAGATAAAAGGGAAAATTAAATGAACCATGGTCAAACCTCCAATAAAGAAACCGAACACGGCAATAAGTGATGGCATTTGCAAATTACTTAAACCGGAAATTGCATGCCCTGAAGTGCAACCTCCTGCATAACGAGCGCCAAATCCGACCAGCAATCCACCAACAAACAAGATGATTAGGTTAAATGGATTGCCAAGTGCTTCAGAAGAAAAAATTTCGGTGGGTAAATAGGCACTTCCAGCACTGGTAATACCATACGTCTCTTTTAACTTTTGGGCTATTTCAGGATGTATATCTACCGAACTATCACCCATA
>JAWWCH010000085.1:0-7014 GCA_033720575.1 Marinirhabdus sp. | reverse complement strand
GTCCAGTCAAAGTCGGTATTTCCAACATGTGATAAGTCGATATCATTCTGAACCCAATCTCCAAGTCCCGATTCGAAACTTTCTGCATAAGGGAAGGTGTCGATATTCGTGGTACAATCGGTTCCTGGATTCGCTAAGTAAAAATCATAGGTCGTTTGTAATACATCAATCGGATCTTCGGCCACGTCGGTCTTACTCACGTTCAGATCTACCGTCAAATGCCCATAATTTGAATAGAGATCAGAAACCTTCGCCACACGTAAAAAAGCCGATTTTGAACTGGTTTGGTTGCTCGTACATCTATTATCGGCACCAATTCGCTTGGCTCCTTGCATGGCGCCCATCAATTTATCAGCTAAGGTTCCTGGGGTATTTAAGAACCCTGTTTCCATATCATCCAACACGGCTTGGGAGATTAAAATGTTGCCCTGAATCGCGTAGTTAGGGCCTACAATGTCGTTGGCCACACTAGAATTAGAAGTTCCTGTAAACGCAGCCGATCTCGGGGTGCCTCCAACACCACCAATTAAATCTACAATACCGTATTGCCGATCTTGATTTGTGCCTGGTGCTGGATCATTCGTAAATAGCCAATCTAATATTTCTTGTGGACTATCTCCTGCCTCCATGCGTTCTCTTGCCGCAGCTTGGTTGGTTGGGTGCCAAAAGGCTTGGGTGTGTATGGCGCCAATTCCCAAAATGATATCACTAATCACCAATGCGCCTTCTTCGCCGTTCAAATCGTCTATATCTAGACAGGTGGCGCCAGCGCTACCAATTTCGCCTGTAACCGGATCTACGGCTACAATTGAGAAGGTGTGTTGTGCGGAAAGGCTAGCTGCGGTCAAAAAGACCAGCAACGACAGCGATAGTTGTAATAGGTATTGTTTTTTCATAGCATTATTTTTTTGAAATTATAGTAAAGGGAACGTGTTTATTTTAGATTTTCGAGCATGATTTTAGTCATTTCATCCAGCTCCACTTCGTGGTTCCAGCCCCAATCTTGTCGTGCTTCGGTATCATCGATGCTCTGTGGCCAAGAATCGGCAATGGCTTGTCTAAAATCGGGTTCGTATGAGATTTCAAATCCGGGCTGTACTTTACGGATACTCGCGGCAATTTCTTCAGGATGAAAACTCATCGCTGCTAAATTGTAAGAATTCCTAATTTTCACGTCCTCTGAAGGCGCCTCCATTATACCGATGGTTGCTTTTATGGCGTCGTCCATAAACATCATGGGGAGGGTGGTTTCCGCATTTAAAAAGCAAATGTATTTATTGTGCTTCACGGCTTTATGGTAAATGTCTACGGCATAGTCAGTAGTACCTCCGCCGGGTAGCGTTTTATAGCTGATAAGTCCCGGATATCGGATACTTCGAACATCTACACCATATTTTTCGAAGTAATACTCGCACCAGCGCTCTCCCGTTTGTTTGCTGATTCCATATACGGTAGAAGGCTCCATTACGGTGCGTTGTGGCGTTTGCACTTTGGGCGTAGTAGGGCCAAATACGGCTATGCTAGAAGGCCAGAAGATTTTTTCGATTTTACCGTCCTTTGCTAAATTGAGGATATTAAACAGCGAATTCATGTTCAGACTCCAGGCGCGCATCGGGAATTTTTCAGCAGTGGCAGACAGCATGGCCGCCATTAAATAGACATCAGTGATTTCGTGCTTTATCACCACATCCTGAACGGCATCATAATCCATGGCGTCCAATATTTCAAACGGACCACTTGCCATAAGTTCGGCATCGCCTTCTCTAATATCGCTGGCAATTACTTTGTGGGGTGCATATTTTGATCGCAGTGCTGCAGTAAGTTCAGTGCCTATCTGACCACAGGCACCGATGATAAGAATTCTTTTTTTCATAGACTCGTATTCGAATAGCGCCCAATCCATTTGGGCGTTGTAAAGATACATATTCTATATCGCATCAAAATTCAAAATTAAAATCAACAAGGTCAGTCTTATCTCTTATATTTGTGGGATTCATTTATGTATATGCCTATTTTTTCTAATTTCTTTTACGTACTTATAGGAGGTTTGTTGCTAATGGGGTCTTGTTCTGAACCTGTTGAGACGGAAGAAACAAATTCTGAAGACCTCCAAACTGCACAGAAGCATTATGGGCAAAAGTTGAAGGACATGCCGGCACTTTCAGAAGCCTCAAGAACAACAGTGGCCACTTGGTCTGTTTTTGAAGACTTCGAAGAGAGCCTCCAAGATCTGAAAAATCGTACCGTACCTTCGTTGACAACAACAACAGAAAAACTGAACCGTCAAACCGATTCGCTCACAAAAAGTATCCCGCAAACCTTGGACACGCCACCTATGCAAGTACGCTTAAAATTATTGAACACCAGAGTGCAACTGCTGGACCAACAACTAAAATATCCTAGAATTGATTCCATACAATTGGAGAACAGTCTGGAAGAAATGTACAGTGCTGCATCACATCTTTTAGTTGAAATCAACAGAACCTTCAGAAAAAATAAAATTGATGAAGAGCTAAAGGAAAGTGAAAAGAAAGAACTGGAACAACAAAAACGCTTTTTAGATTCTGTATATCAAGCAGAACTCAATGATAACGACTGAAAATATTGTGTAACAAAACACAACAAATAGCTACTAATTCCTTAACAATTTAAAAACCAAAAAATGAAACGAAATAAAATCACTTCTGTAATCGCCTTGGCGGCCGTAGCACTCGTTGTTACCGCTTGTAAGGATGATGCAGAGAAAGACATGGCCCAGGCCGATACCGTTGAACGCGGTATAATCTTATCCAATATGGACACCACTGTGAGTCCGAAGGACGATTTCTACACCTACGTGAATGGAAGTTGGATGGAAAAAACTGAAATTCCAGACGACCAAACCCGATGGGGTGGATTTAACGTATTGCGTAAATCTACCGACAAGGATGTTCTCGAGATTTTGAGAAAAGCCAATGAAAGTGGTGCCTACAAAGAGGGTACAGATCAGGCCAAAGCATTGGCTATTTTTGCTTCTGAACTTGACACTGTCGCTAGAAACGAAGCGGGTATCGAGCCGTTGAAGCCAGCCCTAGAAGCCATTGAGGGTATTGAAACTGTAGCAGATTTCCAAAAGGTAATGGCAACCCGAATTGAGGTGTCACAACCTTTTATTGGTTTGGCAGCATTCTCTAATCCGAGCAACAGTGCTATGAATTCGGCTTACGTAACTCCTGGTGGGTTAGGTCTTCCAGATCGCGATTACTACACCAACACAGATGCAAAGTCAATTGAAATTCGAAATAAATATGTAGATCATATCACGCGAATGTTGCAGTTTTTAGGTGATACTGAAGAAGAGGCAAGAAAGCAAGCCGAAGCGATTTTAGCGTTCGAAACAAAATTGGCAGAACCAAGATTAGACAAAGTAGCGAGCCGTGATTTCAGAAACTTCAACAATCCGAGAAGTATGGAAGAATTGCAGAAAATGGTTCCTGCGATTCAATGGAAACAAGCTTTGAAAGATTTGGGCGTTACCAAAACTGTAGATACGGTAATCGTAATGCAGCCTACCTATATGGAAACAGTTCAGAACATCATGAAAAAGGGGAATATAGACCTTTGGAAAACCGTAATGCGCTGGCAAACCCTTAATGACGCGGCTGGAGCTTTGTCTACCGATATCGAAAGAGCAAATTGGGAATTCTACAGCAAGTATTTAAGTGGTGCCAAAAAAATGCGTCCGGCAGATGAGCGCGCACTGGCAACAGTAAACGGAAGTGTGGGAGAAGCTGTAGGTCAGTTGTATGTAGACGAAAAGTTTCCGCCAGAAGCAAAAGAAAAGGCTGAAACCATGATTGCTAACGTCATTGCTGCCTATAAAGACCGTATCATGAATTTGGATTGGATGAGTGATTCTACAAAGGTGAAGGCTGTTGAAAAATTAGACAAGTTCACCGTTAAGATTGGTTATCCTGACACCTGGGAAGACTACTCAGACATGGACGTAAAAGCTGGAAATACCTATTTTGAAAATATGATGGCCGTAAACAAATGGCGATTAAAAGACAATTTAGATCGTATTGATGAGCCTGTAGACCGTACCGAATGGGGAATGTCTCCACAAACGGTGAATGCATACTTCAACCCGTTTAATAACGAAATCGTTTTCCCAGCGGCTATTTTACAGCCACCTTTCTATGATTACAAGGCTGATGAAGCTGTAAATTACGGTGGAATTGGAGCTGTTATCGGACATGAAATTTCACATGCTTTTGACGATAGTGGTTCACGATTTGACGCCGACGGAAACTTGGTGAACTGGTGGACTGAAGCCGATCTTGAAAAATTCACCGAAAGAGGAAACGCGTTGGCTGAACAATATGACAAAGTTGAAGTATTAGACAGTGTGTTTATCAACGGTAAATTCACCTTGGGTGAGAACATTGGAGATTTGGGCGGACTCTTAGGAGCATACGACGGATTGCAACGTTTTTATAAGGAAAACGGGAGACCAGGAAAAATCGACGGACTCACTCCAGAACAACGTTTCTTTATGAGCTGGGCCACGGTTTGGCGTACCAAGCAACGTGAAGAAGCGCTGCGCACGCAAATTAAAACGGATCCACACTCGCCAGGTAGATACCGAGCTACAGAGCCCCTTAAGAATATTGATGCCTTTTACGAAGCTTTCGATATCAAAGAAGGTGACCCGATGTACGTAGCACCTGAGAATAGAGTACGTATTTGGTAATACATTGCAGAACTAAAAATAAAAGGAGCTTACAATAAGCTCCTTTTTTTATGCCTAAATGGGAGATTGAAACTGATACTCCAATAGCGTTTTTAAGTGAACAGAATCTACCTGTTTGTACGTTTCGTCAGAAGCATCAGCGAATTCTGGAGGGTCAAGACCCAATTCGATTGCCTTTGCTACATAGTAGTCTTTTTTGGTTGGATGATCCGGATGAACCGCATTGAAAATATGTCCGTAGGCTTCAGTTTTCAATATTTCTGTTAAGATTCCAATGCAGTCTTGTCTATGTATGAGATTGACAGGGGCTTCACCACCTCGAAGGCTGGTTCTTCCGGCCATATAGCGCGCGGGCTGTCTACTTCCTCCTAATAAACCACCAAAGCGAACTATCGTAGTGCTCATAGACGATGTGAAAAAAAGTTGCTCCGCCTGCAAGAGCTGTCGTCCCGCTTCATTTTCTGGTCTGGGCACGTCTTTTTCAGTAACCGTACCCTGTGCATCCCCATACACCGAAGTACTGCTTATAAAAATACAGTTTCGGATGTTCGCGTCTTCAATATAGGACAAGAAGTGCGTCATTTTCATGACATAATCAGCTCCTGTATTGCGACGTAAGCCAGGAGGAATCATCACAACCAAGGTGTGCAGATCTTTGAGAAACGCTACGGGTTCGCCGCTTACTCCCGTTTCGCTGAGCTCCATCGGAAATGCGGTCACGCCACGGAGTTGAAATTTTGTCGCTTTTTCAATACTGGTCACCGTACCTCGTACTGTGTATCCTAAATTTTGCCATGTCAAAGCTAAAGGCTTCCCGAGCCACCCCAAACCGGCAATACCTATAGTTTTACTCATTTGTATTATTATTTGTGACCGTAGTATCTTGTTCCTTTTTTGGAATGTCGTCAATCGAAAAGGAACGACGTACAACAATAGCATCTGTATTAATAAAGGGCTTGGGCATGGTGTTCTTAGGTCTAGTCGTGATGCTGAAGAGCGGGTGGTTAAGCAGGTCATACGAATATTCAAGAACCTCAAATTGTAATGGGGTTGATGGGGTAGTTGATAACCGGACTTCTAACGAATCCCTGTCTGATACCACATAGCGAAGAATTCTTCTATAGTTTCGATTGTGATACATATTTTCTGTGGTGTCTTGAGATACTTCCATTCCGTTAAAGGCTAAGTCTTCTAAGGGTGTATCGATATCGGTATATAACAAGAGCTCATTCACCTGCCGCTGTGGAATAATAGTAAATACTACTTGCCGCGTCCCACTGTTGCTGCTATCGCTTTGCAATTCAACCGTAAACGGAGCAATATTCTTTTCGGGTGCTTCAGCTGCGAAGGTATAACTCGTATTGTACTTGCTTCCTGCAGCATTTGAAACCACCTCATTCGCGGATATTGGCTTTTCACCTAGGTACCCCTGTGTCCATGGATCTAATGTCTTGTCATAGGTAAGCCAGTAATTGACCCCTGAATCCACATTTTTGTAGTATACCAAACTATTTGGTTTTTGACGAGCATCCGTAAAGTCACTTTTAAGGTGGGCTACGATAAATAAACTGATGGCACTGAAAAAGCTGAGTATGACAATCGCTTTTTTCAGTTTATAACGAGCAAAAACCGGAACCATGAGTCCGAAAAGTAGCACAACAAACACACAGCTTATCACGAGCATTTTCAATCCCAATCCCACTGGGAAAAACTGAATCAACGGAGAGAAAAAGATAAGTGCAGGAATGGCCAAAACCGTCAGAAGTACAATACTCGGCTTCTCTTGCTTGAGTACTAGGAAAAAAGATACCAATCCGAAGAACACAGGAATAATCCAATAGGCTGCGCCCTTCAGAATGATGAAAACTACCGTGTTTATAATGAGCCAAAACACCAAAGGGGCAACGTAGTAACTCGCAATTTCCTTTCTTGGTCTGAAACCACGGTAGATTCCAAATACAATTGCCACAGATAGGGTGACAAAGAATGCGATATACCAATGACCGTTGTAGGTAAAGCCATGTTGAATTTCAGCATACCCAGGATACAGCGTTTGAATCAGCAACCATCCAAAATACCCAACAGCACCACAACTTAGCAATGACAGTAAAAAGGCGGCAAATCCTCTTCCTATTGACTTTCCATTAAGCGCTTTTTTCGAAAAACCATAAAAAAGCAACCCAACAAAAAATACACAGGCCAAGATCAGCAAAGGAAGTATCCAAGAAAAGGGATAGGTAATCATTTTTACCAAAGGCGCGTTCACATACACATGATCTTCT
>JAWWCH010000084.1:0-7015 GCA_033720575.1 Marinirhabdus sp. | reverse complement strand
TCTCCATCAAAAGAACGCACAGTACCTTGATGAAAAAACCCCATATTAAAAAGACCTGACGCATTTGCACCTACGCCACTTATAGTTATTGTACCTGTTCCGGTAGATTCAACAAGCCCTGTGTCAGTCATGTCAATCCCCCTATTTCTAATTCCCGTTCCATTGCCTACACCTGTGGCCGTAATGTTTCCATCCACTGTTTGAATAATCCCTGTAATAAAGAGACCTATTCCATCATTGGTGCCACCCCCTGCCGTTCCATTGCCTAAACCTGTGGCCGTAATGTTTCCATCCACAGTTTGAATGGTTGCTGCAATATAGAGACCAATTCCAGCATTGGTACTGCTCCCTGCCGTTCCATTGATCGATATATCTCCGCTTGTTGTCGCTATGGTACTATTGTTGGTAATTATACTTCCATAGTTGGTTTCAGTTCCGGCTCCACCAGTTCCTTCGATTAGAATGGTACCTCCGTTCAAATCTGAAATAGTACTATCGAAAATAAAATTTCCGTAATTAAGATTAAGACCTTGCCCTCCCTGCCCGATCAAAGAAATAGAACCACCGGAAGAAGTTATATTGGAAGTTTGAATCCCTAATCCTTGGTTCCTTTCATTACCTATTCCTCCTGTACCGTTCAGGGTTATATCTCCAGATCCCGTAGTTCCGATAGACACACTATCCATAAAAATTCCTTGATGAAAGTTAGCAGGCGCAGTTCCAGCAGTTCCTGTAATAGCAATATCACCATTGGTAGTTGTAATTGAGGCTCCATCAAAAATATTTATCCCATTTTGACCAACTCCGCTACCAGCATTCCCAGTACCATTGATCACTATATCACCATCACCCAGTGCTATAGTTGCATTGAAGATATTAACGCCTTCTCCAAATACGCCGCTTCCCGCTATTCCGATCATGGAGAGCGCACCAGATCCAGTTACCTGTATAGAGGCTCCAAATCCCAAAGAAATACCACTTAAAAATTCATTTCCATCACCTGACGTTCCGTTCATCGTAACATCGCCATCGGCAACGTTGATAGCTGCGGTTTGAATTCCAATACCATAATTAGAATTTGCTCCTGAACCACCTACCCCAGTAACTTCAAGCGATCCAGTTCCAGTTAGTTGTATCGGGTTTAAACCATCAATGACAACTCCGGTTTGAAAATTATCGGTTCCGTTACCGCCAGTTCCATTCAGTATAATGTCACCATCCACGGATCTAAGAATCGCGGCGTTTTCTGCATTGTCGTTTATTCGTATACCACTCATTCGGTCCAAGCCAGATGAGGGTCCAGTACCCGTAATGGAGATATCTCCAGAAACTGTCTCTAACAAGGAAGTCCCTATAGCGTACACCCCGATTGTTTTACTACTAGCCCCATCATTACTAGCAGTACCTGTAAGTGTAATACTTCCTGTGGTAGCACTAAGGTTTCCATTATCAAGCAAGATTCCGGTATAAACATCGTTCATGACGATGGCTGTTCCCCCTGCTATGCTGATAGCACCATCAGTGACCGATACCGTGGCATTGTTGTTTACAATGGTATTTCGTTCTGATGTAAGGCTGATGTTACCAATTGTGGTGATGTCTGCACTGGCTACTAGAAAACCTGTATTCACCATGAGGTTACCGGCTCCCAGATTCGTCGCTGTAGTCTCAAAAGTGACCAGATCGTCGGTGTCGAAGTTTAGGGTCATGTCTCCGTCAAAAGCAGCATCTACCCCTTGAAATGACACATTGTCGATATCAGTTCCCCCGTTAATGGCATAAGAGTCAAAATCGTTGTTAAAGAGTACATTCTCAAACGTACTTCCAGAAACAATGGTGAGGTTCGGATTTATCTCACTTTCAATCACCACATCTGGGTTGGGCACATCGGGCAAATTTATGGTTAGGTTTCCACTGCCGGTGCCTAAAATAATAATAGGCTCCAAGCCCGTGTACGTTATTGTGCTTTTTTGGTTTACCACAATAGTTCCAGAATTTTTATTGTAAGCAGTAGACACTACTTCCTGCCAAGGCGTCCCTGTATTCTCGATGGTAAGGATATCACCTCTTTGGGTTTGCTCACTGCCGCCGTCGTATACAATGTGAATGCCCAAATCTAGGATGGCATCATCAACGAGGAGGTTATTGTCTTTGTAGTTCCCTTCAACAATCAATAGCCCGTTAAGTGCGGCTAGCGATATTTCTTGGACTACCGCACTCCTATTGTTCAGGGGCGTGAGGTTGATTTTTCCCGTATTCGCATTATAGGAGAGTGCCACCTGATCTTCAATACCCATACGTAGAGTGGCGGTGGCTCGTTTCTTAAGGCTAGCCACCTCCTTAGCTACCTGCTGGTCTACTGCTAAAAGCTGGACCGCGGTTGGCATTGAAACCTTCGGCTTGGTAGCGTTGAGTGGCCCGATATTGTTAGTAGTATTTGCTATCATATTTGGAGGCATTAGCGCTATAGTCTCAGATGTAGCACTTTCTCGTGCCGACTGCACATGGGTCAATTGCTCTGCCGAGGAGGAAGTGAAATGATCTTTAGAACTACTTTCTGCTATAAGATTTGTCGGAATGTCCCGTATTGGCGATTGCGCCTGCAACGTTTCAGCAATAAAAAAGAGTCCGAAAAAAACTGAAATAACGGATAAGGTAAATTTTGATTTCATAGTGACGTATTTAATAATTTGGTTGTGATTTTAATACTTGTAAAATCTTGTGTACTAAGGTATTCACAACGAAGGCACTTGTCAACCACATGTTGATGTGGTTTTTGGGTTGAAATCTTTCAATTTCAAGCGCATGCGGATAAATTCTATTCGGAAGGTGAAGAAATGTGCATTAAAGTTACAAGAAACAGTAATTAGAGTTCTTTATTAAAAGACTTATTAATGAGCTCTGCCTTGCTGTTGATGTCTAGGAGGTTGTAGATATTCTTGATATGGCTTCTCACGGTATTCAACGACACAAACAACTCTTCTGCGATTGCTTTATAGCTTTTTCCGGAAACGATACCATTTACAATTTGCATTTGACGGCTGGTTAATACGTGCTCTCGTTCGCTTTTCGGCATATAAAAGTTTGCGATCTTTCTAGCGATTGAGGGCGACATATACGACCCTCCTTCATGCACTACCGACACCGCTTCTGAGATTTTTTCAAGAGACACCCTTTTAGACACATAGGAACAAGCGCCATTTGACAAGGCTTTAAAGATAACATCGGTTTCCTCGAAAGTAGTGAGCATGATAATGTCTATGTCGGGGCATGCTCTTTTGATCAACGGAATACCATCTACGCCCGAAATTCCCGGTAAGTTAATGTCTAATAACACAATAGCGGGAAGCTTGGGAAGTTGCTGCAAATCTGTTAAAAACGCCTCTACAGAATTGGAAACCACCACTATTTTGGTATTGGGCTTTTGTTCAAAATAGCTTCGTAAACTATCTTGTATCAATACGTCATCTTCGATTATGGCCAGATGGATAGGGTTCATGGTGTCTTTAATAATGAGATGCTAAAGTTAGGTACTTCTAAAAGCTATACAATAACATCTTCATGTGGTTTTTTATACCATAAATGGCAATTCAATTTTAATTTCATATCCGTTTTCCTGTCGGAAATCGATAGTAGCGCCAATCTCTTTGGCGCGCAGTTTCATATTGGAGGTGCCCAGACCTGTCGACTTTTTTGCCGCAAAACAGCTGCCGTCATCGCGAATGGAGATCACCCCTCTTCCGTTGGTGTTCGCAATATTCAACCAAACATTTTCAGCGTTTGAATGCCGAATAACGTTGGTGATTGCTTCTTTATAAATGAAGAATATGTGCTGTTTGATGGTAACCGACAGTTTTTTGTTCAAATTAAGAGCTTCCTTTTCCATATGAAAGCTGATTCCTTTTGGAAGTAAAAGTTCTTCGGCCAATTCTTCCATGCGCTCGAGCAAATCTTGGGTGCGATCTCGCCGATTATCGATGCTCCAAACCAAATCTCTCATACTTGATATGGCATCGCGACTCAATCGAGCAATCATTTGTAATTTACTTTTTTCCTCCTTATTGGCTTTCACCTCCAAAAGTTCAGATTGCATGGCAATACCTGATAACATCGATCCCAGATCATCGTGCAAATCGCTCGAAATCTTTAAACGCAACCGTTCCACAGCAAGCAATTGCTTTACTCGAAGACGATACAACCCATACATGATACTCGCAATGCTCAGAACGCACAATAGAATAAACCACCACGTTCTGTAAAAAATGGGGCGTACAATGATGGGAATTTGCAAAGTGTTTTCTTGCATTCCGTTGTTCTCGCCTAGATTTTTTACATTCAACACATAATCGCCAGCAGGTAATTTATTGTAGCGCACATACGGATTGGTGCCCTGGAAAAACCATGATTTTTCAAATCCTTCCAATTTGGTAACGTATTGGTTGGTATGGTTTTTAAAATAGCTGGGAATGGTCCAGTTCAATTGAAAATATTGATCGTAAGGCGAAATGGTGATGGGTTCGGGATCTTTATAGGCGAAATCGGTCACAAGCACATCGTTTTGCCTACTGTTGTATCGGGTCAGTGCTGTAAATCGAAGTGGTTTGACATTTACCTCAGCCACTAAATCCTCAGGATTGAACTGATTGACACCATTCATTCCGCCCATGTAATACTTGCCATTTCTGGCTTTTAGAAAGGATGTAAAATTGAACTCATTGTGAGTAAGACCGTCTTCTTCAAAGAAATTTTGGAAGGTCTCCTGCTCCGTATTGAAAAGTGAGAGTCCTTCGTACGTACTGACCACCAAATAATCCTCATCAAAAGGCAAAATACCCACAACATTATTGTTCGATAGGCCTTGCGCTGTAGCGTATGCCAAAATTCGCTTTTCATCGGGGAACAAATGGATCAAGCCACCGCCAAATGATCCCAACCACAAGCTGCCGTCTTCGCTCTCGTGAATGGTCATAATGTTATTGTTATTTAGCGGAGGGTTTGAACCAATGTGATAATGCTGTTCTACCCTTCCATCTAAATTTACTTTCAATAAACCATCATTGATGGTACCGATCCATATCCTATTCGGATCTTCACTTTCCAAAAAATATCTGAGGTGTAGAATATTTTCGTGCGAATTTCCTTTGAACACCAATTCACTTGTACCGGTCACGGGGTCATATAATGTCAACTTCGACAGTGTAAATCCGAATAGCAATCTGCCATCTTTTAGCGTAGTGATCGGATTGGGACCCGTGATATTCAACCTTGAAGCAAATTCAGGAAAGATGGTGGTATGCCCATCTTTCAATCGAATCCTTACGAGCGATTCATTTACGGTGTACACATACTCTTCATTCAAATCTGTGGTGAAAAATCGCGCGCCAAATAAGGGGTTGGCCGATTTTGGATACGATCCCGAAAGCTTGAGAGATTTTAATTGATTTCCTTCTTCATCAAAAACCACAAGAATTTTATCCCGCTCGCACATAGCGATAACGCTACCATCTTTTGTTTCAAAAATACTGCGCATACTATTTCCCCAACCTTTTTCGTCTGATCTAAACAGTTGTTTGAAAACATTGGGTTGAATGTTTATTTTCACCAAGCCGTTGTCGTTAGCCACCCATAAAAGTCCGTCGTGGTCAATAAAGAATTGTTTGATACTCGTAAAATCGAGCAGCTCCTGCATGGTAGCGGTAACATCGGTTACCTTTCCGTTGCGATCCATTTTGTACAAAAGAATATCTCCGGCGAACCATATATTTCCTTCAAGATCTTCTATGGCGTTGGTTATATTTTCTGAGGTATCTAAGATTTTAAGTGTTGTTGATGAAAGTGAATCCCTTTTATAGATTCCACCATAAATGGGAAAGAAGTAGGCTGTATTTTTTGCATCGAAAAACACATTGCCACCATAATTGGTGTCTTCGTTAATGGGTTCCTTGTTTATTTTATCGAGTAGCTTATTTGAAGTTGGTACCCTGGTAGCTGGTGTGGAGGCACTTTCCTTTAGCGCATCCCACCATTCCAGATTGTATATCTTTTGTAAGTCACCTTTTTCAGAATAGCGCCTTGTTCCCCCGTGAATGGTGGTCCACCAAAGATTATGATTTCCGTCGGAAACCAGTTTTGTAAATTCTCGCTTCGCTCTTTTCACACTGTCAATCACTTGAAAGGTGTTTTGAGGGTCAAATTTTTGAAGGTATTGTTTGGTGTTTGCTTTGGCCGAAGTCCAATGGTTTTCTGAGACGATCCAAACCTGGTTTTTTTGATCGATGTGCAATTCTATAACCCCGCCTTTGATACCTTGTTTTTCGTCAAACTTTTGGATGACATCCTTCTCGATATCAAGTCTGAACAAGGTGTTGTTGGCTACATACCATATAAAATTTGGATGGCGATATAATGTATTGTGCCTTGTTAGTATTTCTTTACTAATAAAATTGGGATTATTGGGATCACTATTGTATTGCTTAAAAGAATACCCATCGTACTTTAAAAGGCCTTGGGACGTTCCAAACCACATAAATCCAAGACTGTCTTGGGTGATGGATACTACATCGCGAAAAGGCAATCCCTCATCGGTTGAAAGCACTTCCATTTGGGATAGCGTTTGCGCACCTACAGGGGTGAGAAGAAAAGAAAAACAGATGATAAGTGTAGTAAGTACCCTTTTCATAAATGGCGCAACTATTAAATCGTTTCGTGACGCACGGGCAGCAACGTATGAAATGGCTTAGGTTCCAAAATGATATCGCAAACTTAAGTTTCTTAGGCGGGGTGCAGCATGCGTGTCTCTCAAATCATGGGGCTGGGCTGATGCTTCCCAGTGGTAACAATTTGTTTATCAGTATAATTCTGATATAAATCTAAGGAATATAATCGGCAACAAACCTACGAACTCAAACTAATTTCTATGTGCTGCACCTACTAACGATCGCACACCAATCATACTAAGACAGAAAACCCAAATCCCATTACAGTTTATCTATCGCGTCCCCTCTCCTTATAATTA